>JANOQU010000543.1:0-8353 GCA_031422355.1 Actinomycetes bacterium | reverse complement strand
CCGCCCGCCATCAACCAGCGACCCGTTGAGGTCATCGGATTTCGACCAAACACCACTTCTGCGAACGATTTTGCCTGCTGTGCAGGCAAAATCGTTCGGGAAAGTGGTGAGAGCGGGGAATTGGCGGGTCAGCGGGCTGGTGGGCGGCGTTGTTTTTCGGCGAGCAGCGGCTGGCTGTAGGCAATGCGGCCGGTCAGCTTTGCGGGTTCGCCAGAACACAACAGCAGCGCAGCCTCCGTGATCAACTCCACACCTTCGATCCGGTACCCGTCGACGAGATCATGGGCGCCAGCTCCCGGCGTCACCACGTTGTCCCACGGTGCAAGCGAATTCACCGCAATCCCGTCGTCGTAGACCTCAGCGGCCAGCCCGGTCGTGAATTTGTCGAGTGCCGCCTTGACCATGCCGTAAACCACGAAACCACGCTTGTAAACCTCCTCGAACGGCGGTCCCGTCGGATGCACGCCGGCTCGGCTGGTGATGTTGAGAATCCAGCCCTGCTTGCGTTCACGCATCGAAGGAACCACCATCTGGGCCAATTCGAACGGTGCCCGAACCTGGACTTCGAACATCAATTGGAAGCGCTTCTCGGGAAACGTGTCGAACGGCAGGAAGAACGTCACCGCTGCGTTGTTGACGAGGATGTCGATCGGTCCGAGTTGGTCGACCGTCTCGGCGACCATCCGTGCCCTGTCGTCGGACTTGGACACGTCGGCCTGGACGGGAATCGCCGTGCCGCCAGCCGCGCGGATTCGAGCGACGGTCTCGCTCACCGACCCCTCGTACTTCGGGTCCGGGTCGAGAGTGCGCGCCGAAACGGCAACAGCAGCGCCAGCCTCGGCCAGACGCTCCGCGATCGCGGCACCGATTCCTCGACTCGCACCGGTCACCAGAGCGACCTTGCCTTCGCACTCTTGATTGTTCGCTGACGACATTCGTTGGCCTCCGGCCCGCTCGAAAATGAGTTGTTGACAGTATTGTCAGCTTGGTTACTGGACGGCGAACCGCGTTGCGTACAGTTGCCCCGTGACAGACAACCGAATGTGTTCAGGACGAGTGTGCATCGTGACAGGTGCGGGGCGCGGTATCGGAAGGGCTTATGCGCTGATGCTGGCCCACCATGGCGCGAAGGTTGTCGTGAACGACCTCGGCGGAAACCGTGACGGCTCTGGTGACGACGTCGGCCCGGCCCAAAGCGTGGTCGACGAGATCATTGCCGCCGGGGGCGAAGCAGTCGCGAACACCAGCGATGTCAGCAGTCTCGAAGGCGCACGGGCCATGGTTCGCCAAGCTGTCGATTCCTTCGGAGGGCTCGATGTCGTGGTCAACAACGCCGGAATCTTGCGTGACCGGATGCTGTTTTCGATGGCCGAAGACGAGTGGGACTCAGTGATCAAGGTTCACCTCAAAGGCACGTGGGCACCCAGCAAGGCAGCGTCGGAGTACTGGCGAAACCGCGCCAAGGAGGGCCTCACCAATGATGCCCGACTGATCAACACCACGTCCGTCGCAGGTATCTATGCAAACCCCGGACAGACCAATTATGGCGCGGCCAAAGCGGGCATCGCTGCGTTCACCCAGATTGCCGCGCTCGAACTCAGCCGCTACGGCGTCACCTCGAATGCTATTGCACCCGGCGCCCTGACCCGACTGACCGAAGACCTCGGACTGCCCGACGAGATGGTCAGTCGATTCGCGCCGGAATGGGTCGCCCCGGTGGTCGTCTGGTTGGCCTCGGCCCAATCGGCAGACATCACCGGTCAGGTGATCGAGTCATCGGGCATGGTGCTCGGAATCGCGGAGGGCTGGCGACGAGGCCCGCATACCGACAACCCTCCGGCAGATCCGTCAGAGGTCGACGCAATCGTGCGTGCGCTGTTGGTAGACGCCAGGCCGCGCACCACCATGGCCGAGATCAGCTGAGGAGCAACAACATGACCGAAGCGTGGATCCTCGACGGTGTCCGTTCACCCCGCGGTAAAGGCAAGTCGAACGGCGCGCTGCATCACATCCATCCCCAGGAGTTGCTCGCTCAAGTCCTGAATGCGTTGGCCCAGCGAACCGGCATCGATACCGGCCTTGTCGATGACGTGGTCGTCGGCAATGGCAATCCAGCCGGCGATCACGGCGCATGCATCGGACGGATGTCTGTTCTCGCTGCCGGTTGGCCGGTCGAGGCACCCGGGATAACGCTCAACCGGTTCTGCGGCTCTGGTCAGCAGGCCGTCACCTTTGCCGCAATGGGTATCCAAGCAGGCCATCAGGACCTCGTGGTCGGTGCCGGCGTGGAGTCGATGTCACGCTGGCCGGTCGACAACGCTCCGCCCGACTTCACCTCTGGCAACGCCGCGCTGCGGGAGATGTTCCCGCTGGTCCCACAGGGTGTTTCGGCCGACCTGATCGCCACGATCGAGGGCTTCGACCGGGCGACCGTCGATGCATTCGCGCTCCTCAGCCAGCAGCGGGCTGCGACCGCAATGGCGGAGGGCCGCTTCGACCGCAGCGTCATTGCGATCCACAACCCTGATGGTTCCGTCGCCCTCGACCGCGACGAGTTTCCCCGACCGTCGACCACCATCGAAGGTCTCGCCAAGCTGACGGCCTCGTTCGAACAATTGGGAACGCAGGTCTTCGACGGTTTCGACACGTCGTTCGACGCTATGTGCGCGCAGGTGTACCCAGGCGTCACCGCCGTGGATCACGTTCATCACGCCGGGAACTCTTCCGGAGTCGTCGATGGCGCCTCCGCGATGGTTCTGGCGTCGCCCGATTTCGCCAAGGCCCATGGCCTCAAGCCACGAGCCAGGATCGTGATGAGCGCCGTCATAGGTGCCGAACCGGTCATCATGCTCACCGCTCCCGGGCCCGCCTCGCGCAAATGCCTCGCACGCGCCGGGATGACCATCGACGACATCGATCTGTGGGAAATCAACGAAGCGTTCGCCGCAATTCCGCTGAAGGCGATACGTGATCTCGGGCTCGACCCGGACAAGGTGAACGTCAACGGCGGGGCGATCGCGCTCGGTCATCCGATCGGCGCAACCGGCCCGATCCTGATTCAGACAGTGCTCGACGAACTCGAGCGTCGCGATTTGCAGACTGCGCTAATCACGATGTGCACGGGCGGCGGGATGGGCACCGCAACCATCATCGAACGGATCTGAGATTTCGGCTCGTCAGGCCAGTTCGTCGATCATTGTCGCGTAGCGGTCCAGGTATGCCAACGTAGATGTTGGGTCGTCCCAACCGGTTCGAGCCGTTCCGAGGACCACCCTCGTGATCCCGAGCTCGCGATAGCCGTGCAAGGTCTCGATCGTCGGATCGCCGAACGTCACCAACGAGATCGGCATCTCGTCGCGTCCGGCAGCAGCGACCGCTGCCCGGAACTTGCCGATGTTCTTGGGAACGTTTCCGAGCGCGATGTCGATCGGCATCCACTCGTCGGCCCACCGCACGGCGTGCTCGGTTCCGAGCGGTCCCCCGGTTCCCAGCAGTACCGGTGGATGCGGGCGCTGGGCGGGCTTCGGGAACGACCACACGGGATCGAAGTCATAGAACTCGCCGTGATACTCGGAGTCGTCATTGGCCCACAGGCTGCGAAGCGCGGCGACACATTCTTCGAGAGCGCGGTAGCGCTTGGACCACGGGATCGGCCGATGGTTCGCGAGTTCCTCCTCGTTCCAACCAACGCCCACCCCGAACAACAGCCGACCCCCCGAGATCAGGTCGAGCGTCGCCGCCGACTTGGCCAAGTCGAGAACGTCGTGTTCGAGACACAGCGCCACGCCTGTGCCGATACGCAGCGTGGTCGTCGCCATTGCCGCCATCGTCAGACTCACGAAGGGGTCCATCATCCGCAGGTACTGATGGGGCAGCTCACCGCCGGACGGGTACGGGGTCTTGCGTGAGGCGGGGATATGGGAGTGCTCGCCCATGAACAGCGAGTCGTAGCCGCGGTCTTCGAGCGCCTTGGCGAGTACGTCGCAACGGACATCTTCAGGGGTGTTCATCGTTGCGTAGCCGAATTGCATCGTCGAACCGTACTCGCCGAATCCCGCTCAATCCCTATGAGAGCGGGTGACGACGGACCTTCGTGGAGGCGACGCCGGGAATCGAACCCGGATACACGGCTTTGCAGGCCGTTGCCTGAACCATTCGGCCACGTCGCCGGGTGACGCTGTCGCGCCATCGGCTCCGAAACGATAGCGGACGCCGCTTCGTTCCGTCCCGCCGATTGGTCGCGATGCGGCGACCGAATGAGACGGGACACGCCCACGTCGGTCGTCTGTCCTTGAAAGCGAGACAGAACGCCGTCATGGGCGTCGTTTGTCTCACTTTGGTCGCGCGTTGATACAGGAGCGGGTCGGCCGACACGACGCCGTCGACGCAAGCCTGCCACGATCGCCCCGTGCTGTTCCTTCGTCGTCTTCTGCTCTGTGCTTGTGTCTGCCTTGCCATTCCGGCGTGTTCGAGTGACGAAGCTACGTCCCCAGCCGAGACGGAGGCTGCCACGACCACGCCGGACGCCGCAGAACCTGCGGCCACGGAACCAGCGACCACTGAACCAGCGACCACTGAACCAGGGACAACCATCGCGGAGACGACGACCACGTTCGATCCGGCGACATTGGCCGACGTGTACGAGCCTCGTGGCCCCTATCCGGTCGGAGTCACGACCGTGGCGATCGACAACGGGATCCAGGTCGAGATCTGGTATCCGGCCGTCGAGGGCAGCACTGGCACCGAAACCTACGATGTGCGCGACTTCACAGCACCTGCGATCAAGGCGATCCTCACTGCTGATATCCCTGCCACCTACAGCTACGACGCCGCCCGCGATGCTGCCGTCGCCGACGGACAGTTCCCCGTCGTGCTCAACAGCCATGGATTCAGCGGGATCCGAGTCGGCTCCAGTTTCCTGACATCGCACCTTGCGTCGTGGGGCATCATCGTCGTCAGTCCCGATCATCCGACACGTGACCTCTTCCATTCCGTCGCTCAGATCACTCCCGATGTCGTCACCGATCCAGCGGATGACCTGCTCGGCGCGCTGGACATGATCGTGGCCCGCTCGGCAACCGGTGGGGATCCGTTCGAAGGTCGGGTGGACGCCGACCACATCGGCGCGCTCGGCCACTCGGCCGGCGGCGGAACGATCCTGAAGGCCGCAGCCGATGAGCGAATCGATGGCTACGTCTCGATGGCGTCCGGGGTGCTAGTCGACACCGATCCGGCATCACTGCCCGACAAGCCCAGCTTCTTCATCGCCGGGGCATTGGATCAGGTGATCTCAACCGACCGGACCTACGAGGCATTTCTCACCGTGCCAACGCCGTCGCTGTACTGGTCGATCGAAGGTGTCGGCCACAACGGCTTCGACGACTTCTGCACGTTCGGCAACGGCAAGGGAATCATCGGCATCGCAGAAGCATCCGGGCTCGGCCCGTTGCTGGACAATATGCCGCAGTTCCGAACGCTCGGCGAGGACGGTTGCATCCCACCAGCAGCCCCTGTCGGGACCACCTTCCCGATTGTTCAACATGCGTCGACCGCTTGGTTCATGAATCTCTTCGGGATCGACGAAGTGCCACAGGGTCTCGGCCCCGAGGTTGCTGACAGCTATAGCGAACACGTCACCATCGAAGTCCGGTAACTGGATCGGCTACCCGAGCAAGGTTTCGAGCGTGAGCCTGATGACAGCCTGACTCTCGTTGATCGTCAGTTTGCGACGCTGACGCAACTGGTTCCAATTGGACCAGCACAACACCCCGTCGAGGGCGAGCGCAAATGTGTCACGTGTCTGCTCTTGCGTCAGATTCAGTTCGGCCTCGAAGATGCGCATGGTCGACGTCTGGCCAATCCGCTCCCAATCGCTGATCAGATCGTGAATGTCGTCTGACAACCATTCCTGACGTTCACACGCGCGACGCAACAACGTGATTTGCTCGAAGGTCTGGCCGCGGCTGGTGGCGACGAGTTCGATCCGTTCAGCCAACGGCCGGTCCGCCGGCACATGCATCATCGTCGGCAACATCCGGGCGACCATCTCCTGGCCGCCAGCGAGGTGCAACGAGTTCATGTCGCTGAAGTGTTGGAACACTGTCCGAAGTCCTATTCCGGCTCGATCAGCGACGCCCTTCGCCGTTGGCGACAGGTCACCCTCGTCGATGAGTTCTAGCCAGGCATCGATGATTGCCGACCGGGTGCGGATGCTGCGCAGCCAACGGCCATCCGTCGCCGACAACTCAAGAACTGGACTCATGAATAGTTCCCCTTCCGGGTTCCCGCAGCCGCTGGTGTAGACGGACGGGGTGACTGCTCTTCGTCCCCGCTCTTTACAGGACGCAGAAGGACCAGAGTTATGACGCAGGATTTCAAGTATTTCTTCGGGTCCGAGATTTGAAGGGTGCGGTTCGGCGGCGTGCGGCTGCTGCGCTAGTGTCGCGAGCGAAGGTCACACCGGCCCAACCGGTGTTGTTGAAAGAAGAAATACAGTGGCCACAGGCACCGTCAAGTTTTTTAACACCGAAAAGGGCTACGGATTCATCTCCCGCGAAGGCGGCGCAGATGTGTTCGTGCACCACACCGGCATCGCTGGCAACGGCTTCAAGAACCTCCAAGAGGGTCAGGCCGTCGAGTTCGATGTCGTGCCAGGTCGCAAGGGCGACCAAGCCGAGAACGTTCGCAGCCTTTAGGCCCTGAACTCTCGTACGCCTCGGACTTCCTTCGGGAGCCCGAGGTTGTTGCGCGTCTGGGCCAGGCCAAGCACACTGTTGGTTCCAACGCTCATCGGAGTATTTACGTGACCACCGTCGAACGACCAGCACCGTCGAGTTCAGTCCGATTGATCGACACAATCGCCGGCCCTCGCGTGGCGAATCGAACTTCCTCCGACTGGCAGCACCTGCCGTACACCCGGTTCGACCTCGAACCAATGGCACCCACCATCGGCGCGGTGGTGGCAGGCGTTTCGATGGCCGACGAACTCGATCGGGAGACGTTCGCTGAACTGAATCGGGCGTTGCTCGAGTGGAAGGTCCTGTTCTTCCGCAAGCAGAATCTGACCCATCCTCAACACGCTGCCTTCGCCCGCAATTGGGGCGAACTGGAATCACACCCCTTCGCCAGGGTTCGCTCTGATCAACCCGACGAACCTGAAGTACTTCGCTTGGAGAAGGGTCCGGATGTGGTCGGGCGGGAGAACCTCTGGCATAGCGATGTCACGTGGCGGTTGTGCCCATCGCTCGGCTCGATCCTGCGCGCGATCGAACTCCCCGCCGTCGGAGGCGACACCCTTTTCTGCGACATGAGCGCTGCGTATGACTGCCTGAGCGACGAGGTCAAGCAGTACGTCGACGGAATGTTCGCCGTCCATGACTGGATCACCACATTCGGTCGAGGAATGGATCCCGCCACTCGCGATCGATTGAGGCCAGACTTTCCCGCTGTCGAACATCCCGTCGTGCGGACCCACCCCGAGACTGGTCGCAAGATGTTGTACGTGAACATCGCTTTCACCCAACACATCGTCGGGCTGTCTCAGGCTGACAGTGACGAACTCCTGGCGTACCTCTATCGCCAGGCGTCGTTCCCCGAATACCAGTGTCGCTTCAAGTGGGCATCCGGCGACGTCGCGTTCTGGGACAACCGCTCGACCCAGCACTACGCGAGCTCTGACTACTTCCCGCAGCGGAGGGTGATGGACAGAATCACCATCGTTGGTGACCGCCCCTACTGACAACTCTAATCCTCAACTTGAGGGTTATGGGATGGAGCAAATGGCGCACTGCTCAATGGGTCGAATGACCTATTGTTCGTCTAGAGGTCGACTCATAGCTTTAGAGGCTCCGGCGGGCAGTGGCGCGCTTGGTACACACAGGGCAGGGCAGGGCGATCCACATGGGACTTTTCACGACGATCAGCGGGGCAACGGTTCGGAAGGCGATTGCCGTGCGCAAACTCCGGCTCGGGACTTCGCTCACCGCGACGGCTCTGGTCGCATCAGTGCTCTCCGTCACTCTTGCGACATCAATCGTGCCTGGCCCAGTCGCAGAGGCCGCCGATGTTGCTGGCTTGCTCACCAATATGGAGATCGACGGCAACAAAGTCGGCGCAAACTTCGACTGGGACACGATCCTGGACGGCAGCCTGCCCGGCCCGTACACGACCACCCAGGGTTACTTGTCCACCGGCATCCTCGCTGGAACCAAGACCATCGACAACGGCACGCTTGCGGCTGCCTGTAGTACCGCCACTGACGCGACAGCGTTCCCGGGTTCAAACTTTCTCGACACCAATCCTTGGGTCATCGGTCCAGCAAGTGCGAACAAGAAGGGGGACGGCTGCACCGCCG
>JANOQU010000542.1:0-4505 GCA_031422355.1 Actinomycetes bacterium | reverse complement strand
GACGACATTCTCCCCGAGGCATTCGCGGCGGTGCGTGAGGCGGCGAAGCGAACCCTGGGTCAGCGCCACTACGACGTCCAGATCATGGGTGGGGCGGCGCTTCACCTCGGCAACATCTCCGAGATGAAGACCGGTGAGGGCAAGACGCTGGTTTCTACACTGCCGGCGTACCTCAACGGCCTCGGCGGCAAGGGTGTCCACGTCATCACGGTCAATGACTACCTGGCCAGGTTCCATGCCGAATGGATGGGTCGAATCCACAATTGGCTCGGCCTCGAGGTCGGACTCGTCATTCCGGGCTTTCGCGAGAAGCCGAAGGAGAAGCGCCTTTCCTACGCTGCCGACATCACATACGGCACGAACAACGAGTTCGGTTTCGACTACCTCCGCGACAACATGGCCCCGACGCTCGACGACAAGACTCAGCGCGGCCACAACTTCGCGATCGTCGATGAAGTCGACTCGATCCTGATCGACGAGGCGCGCACCCCGCTGATCATCAGCGGCCGGTTGGCCGACGCCGCCAAGCTGTACTACCGATTTGCCTCGGTGGTGCGGGCATTGCGTCGCGATGTGGACTACGAGGTTGAAGAGGACAAGCGAATCGTCGTTCCGCTTGAAGCCGGCATCGACAAGGTGGAAGCGGCGTTGGGTATCGACAATCTGTACGACCAGGTTCAGCAGAACCTTGTCCACCAGCTGCAGGTCGCGCTCAAGGCCAAAGAGTTGTACAAGCGCGACAAGGACTACATCATCGCCAACGGCGAGGTGAAGATCGTCGACGAGTTCACCGGGCGCGTTCTTGAAGGCAGACGGTGGAGCGAAGGCATCCACCAAGCCGTCGAGGCAAAGGAGGGCGTCAAGATCAAGGAGGAGAACCAGACTCTCGCCACGATCACTCTCCAGAACTACTTCCGGATGTACGACAAGTTGGCTGGCATGACCGGCACGGCGTCGACTGAAGCCGCAGAATTGATGGGCACCTATGGGTTAGCCGTTGTGCCGATCCCGACCAACAAGCCCGTTGGTCGGGTGGACCAGGCAGACCAAATCTTCAAGACCGAAGCCAGCAAGTTCGGGGCAGTGGTCGACGACATTGCCGAGAAGTTCGAACGGGGCCAGCCGGTTCTGGTCGGCACGATCAGCGTCGAAAAGAGCGAGTACCTCTCGCGAATTCTGACCAAGCGCGGCATCGATCACGAAGTCCTCAACGCCAAGCAGCACACCCGCGAGGCCCACATCATCACCCAGGCCGGTCGCCTCCATTCGGTCACGGTTGCGACCAACATGGCCGGTCGTGGTGTCGACATCCTGCTCGGCGGTAATCCCGAAGGGCTCGCGCGGGCCGAGACTCTGAAGGAGTTCCCGGCCGATTTGATGGTCGACGAGTTCGAGCTACCGATGCCGCTCGACCAGATGCCTGAAGAGTTCCAATTGGCTCGCAAGAATGCGTTCGCCCGCTACGACGAACAGCTCGCCAAGCTGATCCCGGAGTGCCGCGCCGAGGGAGACCTTGTTCGTGAGCTCGGCGGGCTGTACGTGCTTGGCACCGAACGCCACGACAGTCGCCGAATCGACAACCAGCTTCGCGGCCGCTCGGGTCGCCAAGGTGACCCGGGCGAGAGCCGGTTCTATCTGAGCCTCGACGACGAGTTGATGCGGTTGTTCGCGACCGGCGCACTCAGCTGGGTGATGGGTCGGGCACTGCCCGACGACGAGGCAATCGAAGCCAAGATGGTCACGAAGGCGATCGAACGCGCGCAGGGCACCGTCGAGCAACGCAACGGCGAGATTCGCAAGAACGTGCTGAAGTACGACGAGGTGATGAACGAGCAGCGCAAGATCATCTATCAGCGCCGCGACCAGATCCTGCAGGGAATGGACCTCAAGTCCGGTGCCCTTGAATACCTGGCTGACGCGATCGATGCGTTGATTCAGAGTCATTGCGTCAGCGACGCGGATGACGAGTGGGACATCGAAGGTCTCGCCAAGGAGCTGAAGACCTTCTGGCCGACCGAGATCACCGATCAGCAGCTGCGGGACTGCCGCGACACCGATCAGATGTACGACCTGGTCATGGCCGATGCGACGGCGTTCTATGAACGCCGTGAGGAAGAACTCACTCCGAAGGTGATGCGCGACGTAGAACGGCAAGTGATGCTGCGCATCATCGACCAGCGCTGGCGCGAGCATCTCGAAGAGATGGACTACCTCCAGGAGGGCATCAACCTGCGCGCGATGGGTCAGAAGGATCCGCTCGTCGAGTGGCAACGCGAGGGCTTCGAGATGTTCGGGTCGTTGATGAAAGGCGTCGCCCAAGACTTCGTCCGCTATGTGATGCATGTCCAAGTCGTACGAAACGAGCAGCCTGCCCCGGTGGTGCAGAACGTGCAGCAGACATCGTCAGAGGACTCCACGACTACTGGGTTCCAAGCTGCGGCCCACGCCGCGGTTGCGGCTGGTGAAATCCCGGAGTCAGCGGTTGCAACGGCTCCGACGCCGACCAAGTCCGCTCCGATCGTCAAGGACGAGTGGTCCAAGACACCGCGCAACGCACCATGCCCGTGCGGGTCCGGCAAGAAGTTCAAGGCCTGTCACGGCGCGACCGTCTAGGTGTCGCGATGAGAGACTTTTCCGACGATTTGAAAGATGTACGCCGCCGCCTCGATGAGGCCGCGTCGTATCTGAAGATCACCGACAATCGCGCCCGGCTGAGTGAGTTGGAGTTCGAAGTGTCGCGCCCGGATCTGTGGGACGATCAGGATTTCGCCAAGAAGATCAACACCGAGTACTCCAACATCAAGGGGGACATCGAGACCTTTGATGGCCTGTCCGGCGACATAGAGGACGCCGAGTTGCTTCACGAGATGGCTCGTGAGGTCGACGACGAATCGCAAGAACCCGAAATCGAGGCGGCCATTGCCAAGGCCGCAGGTCAACTCAGCCAATTGGAACTGCGCAGCCTGTTCACGGGAGAGCACGACGAACTGGACTGCATCGTCCAGATCAATGCCAAAGACGGTGGCGTCGATGCCCAGGACTGGAGCGAGATGTTGCTCCGGATGTACGGCCGTTGGGCGGAGCGTCGGGGCTTCGATTTCGAGGTCGACGGGGTTTCCGAAGGCACCGAAGCCGGCATTTTGTCGGCTGAATTCACCCTGACCGGGCGCTATGCCTACGGGCTGATGACCAGCGAACGGGGCACCCATCGGCTGGTGCGGATCAGCCCGTTCGACAATCAGGGCCGCCGGCAGACCAGTTTCGCCGCGGTTCAGGTGTGGCCGGTGCTCGAAGATCCTGATGTCGAGGTCAATGAGTCCGACATCCGGATGGAGGTCTTCCGGGCCAGCGGTGCAGGCGGTCAGCACATTAACAAGACATCGTCGGCAGTTCGCCTCATCCACGAGCCGACCGGTTTGGTGGCGAGTTCTCAGGAAGAGCGAAGCCAGCTCCAGAACCGCGAGAAGGCGATGAACCGGATCCGTACGATGATCGCGGCACGGGTGCTCGAAGAGCGCCAAGCCGAGATGGACCGAATCGCCGGGCGGCAGGCCCAGGTTGGTTGGGGCAGCCAGATTCGCAGCTATGTGATGCAGCCGTATCAGATGGTCAAGGATCTCCGGACCGAGGTGGAATCGGGCAATGTCGCGGCTGTGCTCGACGGCGATGTCGACGAGTTCATGGAGGGCTACCTCCGCCACCGGCGCCGAGAGTTGCAGCCCGAGTAGGACCTGCCCGTCAGCAGCACGGCTGCGCTGGTAACTTTTAATGCCTGCGGTATCCGCGAGCGGGCAAGTTCGTTGTTCATTGCCACGTCACCTGCCAGGCGGCAGAGGAGCCATTTTGATTCGCCTCGAAAACGTCACCAAGATCTACAACTCCGAAGTCACTGCCTTGCGTGATGCCACATTCGATGTCGCTAAGGGCGAGTTCGTCTTCCTCGTTGGACCGTCGGGCTCTGGAAAATCCACGCTGCTGCGGATGATGAACCGCCAGGAGCGCCCGGAGAAGGGTGCGGTGTGGGTCGCCGGCCGCAACATCAACGAGATGCCAGACAGCAAGGTGCCCCACCTTCGTCGCAACATTGGCAACATCTTTCAGGACTACAAGTTGCTGCTCAACAAGACGGTCCACGAAAACGTTGCGTTTGCACTCGAAGTGATTGGTCGACCTAAACACGTCGTGCGTCAGCAGGTCCCGGCGGTCATGGACCTGGTCGGCCTGACGGGCAAGCAGGACCGCTTTCCCCACCAGTTGTCCGGTGGCGAGCAGCAGCGTGTGTCGATTGCGAGGGCGTTCGTCAATCGCCCACTGATCTTGCTTGCCGACGAGCCAACCGGCAACCTCGACCCCGGCACCGGGGAGGGCATCATGCGCTTGCTCGACCGGATCAACAAGACCGGCACGACGGTTGTGATGGCCACCCATGACCAGCGGATCGTGAACATGATGCGCAAGCGCGTCATCCAGATGGATCGCGGCATCATCGTGCGCGACCAGGCCAG
>JANOQU010000541.1:0-6556 GCA_031422355.1 Actinomycetes bacterium | reverse complement strand
GCGACATGAGGTTCCAGGCAGCGCGAGCAGCGCGGTGGCAGCGTCAGCATTGGGTGGCCACACTCTCGACAGCGGGAACCGAGGAGACGAAACGATCCGTCCTCAGATTGGATGACCTGTGGCCGCGGGTCAGGCGTGGTGCTCATCAGCGGGTCTTCTGCAGCGTCGACACAGTCGTAGTCTAACATTCGTTTGGTAACGACAAAGGAGTGGTGGATGCGCATCGATGGGCACGTGGCATTGATCTCAGGTGGTTCTTCAGGGCTCGGTGCAGCGACCGCCGTACATCTTGCCGATCTCGGGGCACGGGTGGTGGTGATGGATCTGCGTCCGCCCTTGGAATCGCGGCCGGACATTGCGTTCGTACCGGCGGACGTCACGGCGACCAACGATGTCCTCGCCGCGGTGAAGCATGCTGAAGCGCTCGGTCCGATTCGAATGCTCATCAACTGCGCCGGCGTCGGTAGCAATGAGCGGACGTCGCGACGGCGAGCCGACGGCACAGACATCGCGGCTGACCTCGCCGACTTCCGGCGGGTCGTGGACATCAACCTGGTGGGCACGTTCAACTGCATGCGGATCGTGTCAGGGCGAATGCGGGCCTCTTCCACCGACGAGGACCAGGACACAGCGGGTGTCATCGTCAACACCGCGTCGATCGCAGCGTTCGAGGGACAGGTGGGTCAGGCCGCCTACGCTGCATCGAAGGCGGGCGTGGTCGCTCTCACCTTCGTCGCTGCGCGTGACCTCGCACCGCTCGGCGTTCGTGTCAATGCCATCGCGCCCGGGCTGATGGAGACCCCGCTGCTCGCCACGGTGCGCGACGACATCCGCGAACAACTCCTTGAGTCGGTCGTCCTGCCAAGGCGGGTCGGGCTGCCGTCCGAATTCGCGCGGCTCGTCGGACACCTCATCGAGAACGATTACATCAACGGCGAGACAGTTCGCATCGACGCAGCGGCACGCCTGCCATACCGCCGCTCCGTTCGCTAGAGACCGCGCGGCGACGCGGGTTCGATCATGGTCGGACGCTGTTACGTGTGGCCTGCCAACTTCGACCGCCGGTGTGGGCTCGAAAGCCGCCGTACCGGCCGTACCCGACGTCTTGGCACACAAATCATCCTGCTGTGCTGCGCACGCCATATCGGTCAGCGTGCGGGTGAGACGGTCAGGCCGTGGATCCGATAGCCCTCGTCGGTCAGCTCGTGTGTGTTCGCCGACGGGAGGCGTATTGTGCACCGAGCCCGGCGAGGAGCAGCCCAAAGCCGATCAGGGCCGCTGTGGTTGTGCTCGAACCGGTCGCTGGCAGCACGACATCTGTTGGTGCGGTCGGGGGAAGCGACGACACCTGTGAGCACTCTCCAGCGACGAGCGCGAAGCCTGTGGGCACGGTCAGTTGGTCGCCAGCCAGGTTCGCGCAGACGTCTACAACGGCCGGGAAGGGGGGCTCGGAGAGCGTCGCGCTGCAGATTCCTGCGTTGACAACCATGCCAGCAGGCACTTCGGTTTGGAGTCCGTCGATGTTGGTGCAGACATCAACCGGCGGCAGCGGCGATGGTGGTGTTGTGCAGATGCCTGCGTTGACGATCATGCCCGCGGGGACTTCGGTTTGGAGTCCGTCGATGTTGGTGCAGACGTCGGTCGGTGGTGGTGGTGTGGTGCAGATACCGCCGTTGACGACCATGCCGGCAGGAACTTCAGTCTGGAGTCCGTCGATGTTCGTGCAGACGTCGACTGGAGGCGGTGGCGCTGTGCAGAGGTGCGAGAGCACGAACTTGACGTTGGTGCCCGTCGGGTCAGGAGTGATGACGGCACTCGAGCCGGCTGTCATGAGCTGATTGAGGGTACGGCCGGCCGGGACGGCGACGAATACGTTGTCCAATTTGCTGCCGTTGGGCACGATGGCCACGTTGGCGTAGGTGGTCCCGCCGACGTTCAGGGTGATCGATTGGAAGTCGTATCCGTTGGCCGTGACGATGAAGTGCCAGTACGAGGTGGAGCTGTCGAGCTTCGGGTCGTAGCACTGTGCCGATCCAGTCGTGTACGAGCTGTTGGTGCTGTCGTTGTGCAATGGCACGACGCCGCTGGTGGTGGCATTTGCCGCGCCCGTTCCGCCGAGCGTGACGGCGACGGCCGTCGCGAGGCCGATGATGGTGGACGTCCAACGCGACTTTCCGTTGAACCGATCTGTCCGCTGTGGGTACCGCATGATGCTCTCCGTAACTAGGCCCGGTTTACGCTAAATGTGGGCAACAGGGACCAAGATATGACATCGGCGATGCGGATACCAGGCCGTTCAGCACAAATGGGCCGAATGACTCATTCAGTGTCAAATCGCCGGAGAGATGTTTAAAAACCTGACTGACAGTCTCGTGGAATCGACGGGTGCGGATCAATGCAAGGACATTCCGTAGGCAACCTGCACGGCGAGGATTGCAGCCCCAAGGAAGTCGATGGTCGCGCAAAACGGGGGCCAACGAGGACAACGAATGCCGTGGCAATCGTGCTCTCCACGCCGATTACCTTCGTTCTTCCGTCAGCGACCGCAAAGCCGATGTAAACGGCGGCGATGAGTGCGATGTGGAGCGCGTGGAGAGTTGCGGGTTCGACCCACCGGACGACAACCGGCGACGCAGCTTGGATGGCTCCGACCAGTAGGCCCCACACGATCGGTTTGCAGTTCGGTCTGGTCGCGTGACTGCACGTGTCGCTCATTTGGTGACGTGAAGTAGCTCGCGAGGTAGCACAACATTTGGCTGAACGATTTTGGTAGCTGGCCCGTCAACAACGAGTAGGCAGCGGGCCCGTCCAATGCGGTCAGAGCGGCGTTGCTCGACCGCCGTGCGAACCAGCCGGTGCGCCGAGGCGGCGCTGCGGAGCCTGTCGGCTCGGTCGTAGGCGAGTGCCATGACGAGATCGGGGTGAATGTTCACGGGTGGCTCCTCAATGCGATTTGCTGCTACGGGCGGTTGGGCGGATCTGGCGCTACGGAAGGAGGCGGGTGATTTCGTCGATGACGATGGAGGGTTGGTCGGTTTGGATGTGGTGGCCGGTGTCGTCGATCGACAACAGGTGGGCAGCGGATGACAGCGCCATCCAGTCCTGCTGCCCCTGGTTCCAAGCCGCCGTGAGGCGGTCGACTTCTGACGCAGCCAGGTCGGCAGGAACCTCGCGACGGGTTGCGGTGATGACGGCCATCGGCACCGAACCGAGCGAGACGATCCGGGCCGCTTCGGCGAAGGCGTTGATCACATCGAGTT
Organism: Actinomycetes bacterium; assembly: GCA_031422355.1. Taxonomy (GTDB): domain Bacteria; phylum Actinomycetota; class Acidimicrobiia; order Acidimicrobiales; family Ilumatobacteraceae; genus WLMZ01. The sequence continues at coordinate 3,296 of JANOQU010000541.1, read as the reverse complement.
GCTCACTGTTCCCTGAGGGTGGGAAGGACCCTGTGCAAACTCCTCGCAGGATCGCAGCAGCTTCGGAGCCGTCGTCCGGTACAGCACACAACGAAGCCGGCCACGTGATGGGGGAGGCATCGATGAGAACGAGCCCTGCGACCTTGTCGTCGAAGAGCGACGCAAACGTGACTGCCTCAACGCCACCGAAAGAGTGACCAACGACCACGTACGGTCCAGGTTCGCCAACCGAGGCGAGCAGCGCGTAAAGGTCGGTCGCCTGGGTGCTGAAGGTCGCAGTCGAGGTGGCCGCGTCGCTCGTGCCGGTGCCCGGCCGATCGTATGAGCACACTCGGGTCCGGGTGGCGATGGCGGGCTCGACCGCTCGCCAGCTCATGGTGTCGCCCCCGAAGCCGGAGATCAGCACGACCGTCGTGTTGCCTTCGCCGACGCAGCGGAGGTGCACTCGCCTGCCCTCGGCGCCGACCAGTTGATCGATTATTTCCGTCGACCGCTCGCCGGTGGCGATTGTCGTGGTCGGCGCAACGACCGACGTCGACGTCGTCGACGTGGAGGCAGTCGACGTCGTTGAGGTCGCAGCTGTTGTCGGCGGGCTGGTGCTGGCCTGGGTTGTGGCGTCGCTGCCACATGCCGTTGCGCTGGCGAGCGCGGCCGCGAGGATGGCGACGCCGAGTCGACGGCGCCCAGTCAGTCGGCCGGCGATCGTGGGGCTGCCCGTAGTGGTCGGTTGGATCAGCAACATGTGGTTCTGTCCTCGGATGCGTGTGACGTCAGGATTGTGCGGTGCGGGCATTGCTGCACGATGGTTGGCTCATCTGGCGCAGCGCTGTTGCGCCCCTGTCGCAGCCCTCGGGTCGCTCTGCTCCGACGGTGAGAGATTCAGCGGGTGCGGTACCTTCGTCGTCGCTGGCCGGCTGCACTTGGTGGTGCAGTAGACAGAGAGATGTGGTCGCCGTGGGTCAGGACATCGTCATCGAAGAACCTCCCGAGTCGGTCTGGTTGATCATTTCTGACGTAGAACGAACAGGTGATTGGAGCCCCGAGTGTCGGCGCTGTCGGTGGCTCGATGGCGCCGATCGTCCGGTCGTCGGAGGCCGATACCGCGGATCGAGTCGAAACGGATGGCGGCGTTGGTCGACCACGTCCACGATCACATCCGCCATTCCCGGCGTCGAACTCCAGTGGGACGTCACCTACTTTCGTCGCCCTGTTGCCCGGTGGCAATTTCACCTCACCGAGTTGAGCGATGGTCGGACGCGACTGGAGGAGACGGTCGAGGATCGTCGCGAGTGGTGGCTGCGGATCGTCTCGCCGTGGGTGACCGGTTCACGTCATCGCGACGTGCGGAACGCCTCGACGATCGGGACGAGCCTGACCCGAATCAAGGCAATCGCCGAAGCGCAACATGGTCCGTCAAGCGCCGACGGACGAGAAGTCAAAAGCAGGGACGAAGCATGAGCGCTTTCCCTGATCGAGTGTTCGATGGCGCCCTCCAGTCGCTTGCTCCGACGATCCCCGATTGAGCTGTCGCCGCTCTGGAAGCCGCAACAGCGCTGCCGCAGGTTCGTGACAGACCCGCGGTGCAGCGTGACGTGGATCGGAGGCATCGCGACTCCGCAATCTCACAAGGAGTCACCGTGTCCACCCATACACCGTCACCAACCCGCTGGCGAGCGCTGGCCGTCCTCGCAGCGGCGCAGTTCCTCATCATCATGGATACCTCGATCATCGGGGTCGCCCTTCCCGACATGCAGCAGTCGCTGGGGTTCGAACCGGAAGCGCTGTCGTGGGTGTTCAACGCCTACGTCATCGCCTTCGGTGGTCTCCTGCTGGTCGGCGGGAAGCTGTCGGACATCTTCGGCGCCCGACGAATCTTCATCGCGGGGTTCTGGATTCTGACACTCGCCTCGCTCGCCGCAGGGCTCGCGAACACGCCGACCCTCGAAATCGTTGCCCGCGCACTGCAAGGGGTGGGTGCTGCTCTCATTGCGCCGTCCGCGCTGACGCTGCTGATGACACTGTTCGGTCACGACAAACGAGAGCTCGCCAAAGCAATGGCGTTCTACGGTGCGGCAGCTCCGGCGGGTGGAACCGCCGGTGTGTTCCTCGGCGGCGTCCTGACGGAGTGGCTCGACTGGCCGTGGGTCTTCTACGTCAACGTGCCAATAGGCATCGCAGTGCTGGCTGTCGCCGGGCGACTCCTGCCGGATGGCGCCCGTCGGCCAGGCAAGGTCGATGTCTTCGGAGGGTTGACGATCACCGCTGCGCTGTCGCTCGGGGTGCTCGCAATCGTGCGCGCGCCAGAGATCGGGTGGGTATCGACGGGAACGCTGGTCAGCGCCGCAGTCGCCCTTGGCCTGCTCGCACTGTTTCTGGGAATCCAGGCCCGGCGCAGTGACCCGTTGTTGCCCCTGTCGATCTTCCGCACGCCCGATCTGGCGGCGGGGAACGTCGTGATGGCCTTGCTCGGCGCGGCGTGGGTTCCGATGTGGTTCTTCGTGAACCTGTATCTGCAGCAGGTGTTGAACTTCGGCCCGTTCGCCGCAGGAAGCTCGCTGCTGCCGATGACGGTGCTGATGATGATCGTCATGGTCGTCGCTACGGAACGGCTGGTGGGACGTTTCGGAACCAAGCCGATGCTGGTGACTGGATTGGGCGTGCTCGCTCTCGGGCTCGGGACGCTCGCGTTCGTCTCCGCCGAAGGCAGCTTTGTGGGCGATGTGCTCGTCGGATCGCTCATCGCAGCCTTCGGGATGAGCCTGGCGTTCATTCCCGCCATCATGACGGCGATGTCCGGAGCGGCTGCAGGCGAGGCCGGTCTGGCGTCCGGCATCGTCAACTCCACCTACCAGATCGGCTCGGCGCTTGGGCTTGCGGTCATGACCGCTGTTGCGAGCACCGCCGGAGCAGATCAGTTGGGCGACGTGTCCGCCCTCACGGACGGATACGGCGCTGCGTTCATCGGCGCCGGACTGATTGCCGTGGTCGCAGCGGTGGTTGCCTTCACGACCATTGGCCGTCGAAGTGTCGAAGCATCGACGCAGGACGAGCTCGCCCTCGTCGGCTGAGCCAGTCCGCCCCCAGCAACCAACGCCATCAGCGCCAGAGCCTACGTGTTGTGGGCTCTGGCCAGCGGCGCCCGATACAGACACAGGGCCGCTCAGAACGCGCCCATTGGTGAGCCACCGTTCTACGGCATACCGCTGTAGCGGAGCATCTCATCCGCAAGCGCGGCGAGAGTCGTGGCCGTGCCCGCCTCCGGCGGTGGGACTTCGGCGAGCAGCAAGTTGAGCATC
>JANOQU010000540.1:0-1994 GCA_031422355.1 Actinomycetes bacterium | reverse complement strand
TCAGATCGCCCTGCCGACTGCTCTGGCTCTGTGATCGACTTCGCCGGTGCTTGGGCGGCAATCTCTTGAAGGCGAGCAACCGCAGCTCTGGCCCGTGCCTCCATCGCCGTTGCTTGACTCTGGAGGCTCTCGATCGACTTGGAGAGGTTCTCCAAATACGAGCGGACTTCGACCGGGTCGTAACCCTTCTTGACGGTCTTGAAGTTGGTGGTTGCAACGGACTTCGGACTCAATTCCATGAGCCACGATGCTACGCCGGTTGGGCCCCGGCATCTGCCAAAGTCAGCCGTCGTAACCGTTGGGCTGGCGGCCAAGCGGCTTCAGCAGGTAGACGCCGCTCGCGACCTTCTCCATGCTGCCGTTGAGGCCGTAGCAGATACCGCTCGCGAAATCGATCAACCGTCGGGCTACGTCGCGTTCGGCGTGTTCGAGGTTCATGATCACCGGAAGTCCCTCTTTGAACCGATCCGCAATCTCTTGGGCCTGATCGAAACGGCGTGGTTTGACCGTCGTTGGCTCGTTCGATCCCGCTGGGAGTGTGCGCACAGTGGGCGTTGCTGGCCGTGGGTTGGTCGGCCGAGGTTGGACGGACGAATCATCGGTGGGCTGTTGCGGACGACGAGGTGCCACGGATTCCGACTCTCTCAATGGGAAGCTCGGACGCGCCGGGGCGGCGCGCACGTGTTCATCTTCAGGTTCGTATGTCGAACGACCGGAGCGGTGAACCTGATCGGGCTCGCGAGCCGAACGAGGCGCACGCGCTGGGCGCTCTGGCTCGTAGGGTGCGTCGTAGTCGTCATAGGCATCGTCGGGACCGAGACCAAGAAAGTCCATAGCCCGCTTCATGATTGACATCCGGTATTCCTCCTGCGCTGAGGCTATCTGATCCGGGTGCGCGGATGGGGACGCGCACCGAAGACTGCACGACCGAGGCGCACATGGGTTGCGCCGTTGTCGATCGCTGCGTCCATGTCCGACGTCATGCCCATCGAACAACTCATCAACCCGTTGACGTCGGCCAGCTTTCGGGTCAGCGCAAACGCGTCGATCGTCGCCGCTGCATCCTGCGAGGTCGGCCCGATCGACATCAGGCCCTCGACGTGCAGATCGTTGACGCGGCAGTGCCTCACAAGACCATCCACTTCGTCGACTTGGCAGCCGCCCTTGTCTGGTTCTCCAGTGGCATTGACTTGGACGAACACGACTGCATGCGGTGCCCGACGAGCGATCTCGTCCGCCAACGATGCCCGGTCGACGCTCTGCCACACATCGACGAATGACGCAAGTTGACGGACTTTGTTGGTCTGCAACTGGCCAATGAAGTGGATTTGAGGTGGCTCCGCCAGAGTGGCCCGCACGACCTGAACCTTGGCGATCAATTCCTGGGCGTAGTTCTCGCCGACCATGTCGCATCCGGCGGCGGCCACGGCAAGAACTGCGTCGGCTCCGAAACCCTTCGTGACCGGGATCAGGTGAACCTTTCGACCAACGGCACGCCGGTCGATCTGGTCACGGATCGAAGCGATCGCGTCGGCAACACGGCGGGCGTCAACGCCGGAGGACACTGCCTACTTCAAAAACGACGGGACGTCGAAATCGTCGTCGTCGTCGTCGAGTGGGTCAGGAGCGTCGGTCGCGAACAAGTCCTTGATGGTCGACGGTGATTTTGTCGACTCGACAGGCCTCAGATTCCCTCGGCCACTCGTCGGTGTCGGCTGGGCGTCCCAACGGTCGAAGCCAGCCGCGATCACGGTGACCTTGATCTCGTCGCCCATCTCGTCATCGATCACGGTGCCGAAGATGATATTCGCATCCTGATGCGCGACCCCATGGATGATCTCAGCGGCAGCGTTCATCTCGAAGAGGCCCATACTGGACGGGCCAGTGATGTTGAGCAGAATGCCGCGGGCGCCATCGATCGCGGCCTCCAGCAACGGGCTACTGATCGCAGCTTTGGCAGCGGTGGTCGAGCGGTTCTCACCACTGGCCTGGCC
>JANOQU010000539.1:0-8276 GCA_031422355.1 Actinomycetes bacterium | reverse complement strand
GGCGGTCGTAGCCTTGCAGGACTCCCCGCATCGCGGTTGGCGACAGCTTGTCGTGAAAGCGGACGTGCAGCAGCGTGATCCCAGTGGTCTGGTTGGCCTTGACCTCCGGCACCAAAATCACCGTGCGTCCGTCGCTTCGTCCACGCGCAACCAGTACATCGCGTTCCGCAGCGACCCTGCGCTTGGTACCGAGCAGAGAGTTGTTCCGCTCGACCCGCGACGGAACCTGTTGCGATATCCCGCCACGGTCGACGACGGAAATCGTCGCTCGGTCGCTGTCTGGATCACCCTCGATTTGGTACCGGGTGAAGCCAACCACGTCGGCAACCGCTGGATCCAAATCCGCGAGTACCTTCAGCGACCGATAGGTCAAACGGTCGCGTCCGGCACCTGCGTTGAGCAGCGCCTGCACAAGTGGGCGATCGAGAATGCCCTCGTCGTTGCGGCTGATTCCGACCGTCACCGTCTTGGCCTGATGCTTGATTGCATCGATCGGCCTGGTCAACTCTTCGATCGCGCGTGTCAGCGCAGCGGTGAGATCGTCGATCAACACACTCGGGGTTCCGATGTTGCCGGTTGCTGCTTGATACGCCTCGAGCGGAGCGGGGCTGAGCGCGTCCCGCAGGATCGACACGACGCGCACTGCTGTGGACGCCTCCATCTGGCCGTCATAGATGCCAGTACGCAGATTGGCGAAGAATCGATCGGCGATCGGTGGCAGTTCGGCACGTACCCGTCGAACGACCTCGTCACCGACGTCAGTTGCACCGACAACCCGTTCGATCAGTTCTCGGGCCTCGCGAAGCGGCAACGCAGAGGCATCGATCGCGAGCGCTGCCTCGTAGCCGAAAAGGTGCCCGACCATCGCCGACAGTACGAACGCGAGGGAGGGGTCCACTGCTGGCACGCCGATCACGGCGGCGGCGGCCGTGAACCGCGTCTCGCCCTCGGTCGCGATCACGATCGGCAACGCCTTGTGAGCGCGAAAGATCGCGACTTCTTTGGCGACGTCGTCGGCGGTACCGCCCACCAATCCCGCTGCGCACACCAAAATCAGCGGTTCACATGAGAGGTCGATGTGTTTCTTGTCCTCGGTGATGTCGCACGCAATGCTCTTGTAACAAAGTTCGCTGAGTTTGATCCGAACTTCTTCGGCGGCGACTGCATTGGCCCCGTTGCCGACGACTGTCCAATATCGACGCTGCGGAGCAAAGCGCCCGGCTGCGTCTGCGATCTGGGAACGAAGTCCGATCACCGTGCGCATCGCGTCGGGGATCTCCCGCAGCGATTGGAGCAGCGAACTGCGACGTGCGGCCGACCCGAGGCCCGCAGCTTCGGCAATCGCGCACGCCAGCAGCGTGCCTGCGGCGACTTGGGCATAGAACGCCTTCGTCGATGCGACGCTCATCTCGACATCGCGACCGTCGGATGTGTACATCACCCCGTCGGCCTTGTCGGTGAGATCGCTGTTTCGACGGTTGACGATTCCAATGACGGCGGCCCCTCGGCCGCGCACCAGATCGACGGTTCGATTGGTGTCGGTGGTGGTTCCACTCTGGCTGACGGCCACGACCAGCGTGTCGCTCATGTCGAGGCGCATACCGAATCCGCTGAGCTCGGTTGCGACAACAGGATCGACGTCCAGTCCACCGTCGACGAGCGCAGCGAGCGTCGCCGCCATACTTCGACCGGCGATCGCCGCAGTCCCCTGCCCAATCACGAGGACCTTGCGAATCGATCCGTCGGCAAGCCGCTCTGCCACGGCAACCGGGAGCGCCCGGTCGCCAACAACCGCTCGGAGGGACCCGCCGACGTCGGACAACTTGCCACGCAGGGTCTTGCGAAAGCTCTCGGGCGCCTCGGTGATCTCCTTGAGCAGAAAGTGCGGCGAATCACCCCGGTCGATGTCACGAGTGGTCACTTCGGCGACTGCAACGTCGGCGTCGGTGATCGGCAATTCGGTGCCGTCATAGGAGAGGCGGCGAATTCCGTCGAGCTGACCGGCGCCCTCGACAGAAAGCACGAAGACCTGTCCACGACTGCTGGACTGCCCGGCGTGGGCCATTGCCTCGCCGTCGACACGGATGTATCGGCTGGTTTCCTCCACCAACCCGTACGGCTCGCTGGCCACGACGAATGCATCCTCGGCGAGACCCACGTACAGCGCCTGGCCACTGCCACGCAACGCAAGCATCAGGTCCTGTGGACGATCCGCAGAGGCTGCTCCAATCGCAACGCTGCCCTCGAAGCTCGCGACAGTCCGGCGGAATGCCTCGGTCAGGTCGCCGCCAGCATCGTTCGCGAATCGAGACACCAGCGCCGGGATCACCTTTGCGTCAGTGGTGATCGGACCGACGATTCGCAGCCCGTGCTCAGATTTGAGATCCGCGTGATTGTCGACGTCACCGTTGAGCGCGCCGACAACGTACGGCCGCCGCAGGGCGAGGTCGTCAGCGGACTGCTCGACTTCGTCGCTGTTGATCGGATGGCAGTTCGGCTCGCTGACGATTCCAACACTGGCCCAGCGGGTATGGCCGAGCAGGCTGAGTTGAGCCGTCGGGGCGCCGAGCGCGAGCCGCAGTAAGTCGTCGCGCTGTATCGACTCTCTGAGAGCGCGGGTGTTGTCGCCGAGTTCACCGATCTCGGCCGCCGCCTTGTAGACGAAGCTGAAGCATTGGCCCACGATCCGGACCGAGCCATCGGTGTAGAGCGGATTGTTCGTTCGTCCGTTCGCCAGCGCAGCAACCGCCGGGTCGGCGCTCGAGAGCTGATGGTCCCACACATATAGGTGGACACCGGCGGAGTCGCGGCCGCGAACCTCTAACCGATCGAGGGCTGACAAGGCCTGCTGAACGGCGAAGTATCCAGCGATCGCCGCTGGGCCAGCGTCGCGACCGGCGAGTTCATCGACCAATCGCGCAGTGCGCAGGCGATCGTTGCGGATGGCCCACACGCCATCTCGCAGCCGCACCAGCGTGGCGTTTGTCTGCTCGAGTTCGTCTGCCGTCAGACCGACGCCGACCTCCAACCGTCGTTCGACGTCGCCAATCGCCGCGTCGAGTTGGTCGAGCCGTGCTGTGATCCCTGCAATGAGTTCGTGCCGACCGACGAGTGCGGCGATCCCTGGTACGCCGCGAAGCATGACATCGACCGCCGCAGTCGCATCGGCCGCTGCCGCGAGGCCGGCTTCCGTGGAGGTGTCCATCGCCGTGGCGAGATCCAGTCCATGCAGAATCGCGGTGGCCGCCGGGACCGGTCGTTGCGACGGCCGACTATGAATAGCGATGATCCCGCACATGACGGACAGGTTACAGCGAGGCATCCTGGCGGCGGCGGCACGTGAGACCCGACTCGACTGCTGCGATCAACGACCGAATCGGTTGCTCACGATGTCCGCCAGCATCGTGGCGTGCCGTCGAGCTGCGTCATCCGTTGGCGCTTCGACCATCACCCGAACGAGGGGCTCTGTTCCACTCGCTCTCAGCAGAACGCGTCCCTCGTCGCCCAACTCAGCCTCTGCGGCGGCGACCTCTGCCGCCAATTCCCCAGCGATGTTCGGATGCCGATGCTTGACCGGGACATTCACCAACACCTGGGGATACGTGCGCATCACTGCGGCAGCCATCGTCGTGAGTGAGTCGGCTGCGTCATGGACGTGCTCGGCGAGGCGAAGTCCGGCCAGCAGACCGTCGCCTGTGGTTGCGAGATGGCGATAGATCACGTGGCCGCTCTGCTCACCGCCGAGCGCATAATCGCCGAGCTCGAGTGCTTCGAGCACGGAGCGATCGCCGACAGCGGTCGCGATGACATCGATTCCGTTCGCTCGCATTGCGTGGTGGAATCCGAGGTTGCTCATCACGGTCACGACGACGGTGTCCTTGGTCAATTTGCCCTCTGCTTTGAGCTGTAACGCGCCGAGAGCAATCATCCGGTCGCCGTCGATCACGGTGCCGGTGCCGTCGACTGCGATCACGCGATCTCCGTCGCCATCGAACGCCAAGCCCATCTCCGCCCGGCTGCTGACGACGACCGCCGCAAGTTCTTGGGGATGCGTTGCGCCGCAACGATCGTTGATGTTCACACCGTTGGGATCTGCGTTGATGACCTCCACGACCGCGCCAAGGGCCCGAGCAGCCAGAGGCGCAGCAATACTCATCGCCCCATTCGCACAGTCGAGAACAATGCGCATGCCGCGAAGCGCATGTCGTGGAAACTTGCCGACGACATGCTCGACATACGCTGTGAGGATCGTCTCCACACGGGTCACGCCGTCAGAGGGCTCGTCATCGGGCATCACGTCGACGCACTCGGCGACGGCACGCTCCAACTCGAACTCGATCGCCGCTTCAGCGTCGTTGCGCAATTTGAGACCACCAGCAGCGAAGATCTTCACGCCGTTGTCGGAGAACGGATTGTGTGACGCTGTGATCATCGCAGCTGGTGCTTGGTGTGTGTCGGAGTAGAACGCAAGCGCAGGCGTCGGGATGACTCCGCACAGGACGACGAGCGCGCCCTGCGAGCGCAACCCACGCACGAGCGCAGCTTCAAGCGCCGGACCGGATTCGCGTGGGTCGCGTCCGATCAACCAGGTCTGTGCGCCCAGTACTCGCGCCGCTGCGACCCCGAGGGCCTCGACGAAGGCTGGGCTGAGTTCCGTCAGCGCAACGCCGCGGACACCGTCGGTGCCAAAGCGCAACAACGTGGATCCCGCGGGATCAGCGCTTGGTGTACTGCGGCGCCTTACGGGCCTTCTTGAGGCCGTACTTCTTGCTCTCCTTGCGACGCGAGTCGCGGGTGAGAAGACCGGCCTTCTTGAGTGCGGGACGCTGCTCTGGATCGAGTTCGATCAGCGAACGAGCGATGCCCATCCGCAATGCGCCGGCCTGGCCGCTGATGCCGCCACCGTGGATGGTGGCGTCGATGTCGTACGCCTCTTCGGTGCTGGTCAGGCGGAGCGGTTCACTGACGATCATTCGAGCCATGGCCGTCGGGAAGTAGTCCTCGAAGCTGCGACCATTGACAGTGACGGTGCCGGTGCCGGGACGCAGGCGAACGCGAGCGACTGATTCCTTGCGGCGGCCGGTGGTTTGAGTGAGTGGCTTGGTTCCCATGAGATGCAAATGCTCCGTAATACTGTTCGGTTGGTTCTCAGCGGGCCTTGGCCGCAGGGATTTCCATGGCGACGGGTGACTGGGCGGTGTGCGGGTGCTCGGCACCGGCGTACACCTTCAACTTGGTGATCATCTGGCGACCGAGCGGGCCGTTGGGCAACATGCCCCGAACGCTGTCGCGGACTGCCTGCTCTGGCCGGCGGCCGAGCAGGTTCGCGTACGTCTCGGTGTGGAGGCCGCCCGGATACCCGCTGTAGCGGTGAACGCCCTTCTTCTCAGCCTTGTCCGATGTCAGCACGACCTTGGCGGCATTGATGATGATCACGTGGTCGCCCGTATCGAGGTGCGGGGCGAACATCGGCTTGTGCTTGCCACGAAGAACGCGAGCGGCTTCGGTGCACATCCGACCGAGGACGAGGCCCTCAGCGTCGATGACATGCCAGGCGCGATTGATCTCGCTTGCTTTGGGGGAGTACGTGCGCATCATGAGAAACTTCCTACGGAACTCTTCGTCGGCATGATGCAGTCGGCGGGCGCGCCGACCGGCTGCCGCCGGGAACCCGACAAGGATAGGGGCGTCGCAGACCAATCGACAATGCCCCAGCCTGAATCTTCGCTCGAACGATCAGGTCAGCAATCGATCGACGCCCGCATGACCGCACACATCTCATGGATCCTCACGCCATCGAGCGCCCCAATGCGGTGGGTGAGCACAGACAACGGGAACGTCACCAGTTCGTCGAAGTTCGCCACACACTCCTGGCTGAGACCGTCGGCTGGCCCAAGCGACAGTTCTCCGTCGTGGTGGCGCAGGCGTGTAGTCACGGGCACGACCACCGTCCGCAACCGTGCCTGGATCGAGGAATCGCGACTGATGACGAGGTAGGGACGCCCCTTGCTCGTTGGCGTCTCGCCCCACCAGATCTCGCCGCGAAGGGGACCGGTCACCACCACTTCTCCCAAGGCTCCTCTTCGATGGATGCGATCGCGGCAGCATGCGCGCGCGCCATTTCCTCGGGCGTGTCCGGATAGCGAGTGTAGGCCTCGATGTCTCTGCGTGCGGTCGCTTCGCGGCGCTTTGCTCGTGCCAATTCTTCGATTGCGACTCGGACAACTTCGGCCCGGTTCTCGTAGTCACCCTCGACGACCAGCCAGTCGAGCATCTCAAGCTGTCGCACCGTGACTCTGACCGCAATTTGCTGCGTGTTGGACATTTCACACACGGTACCCACACGCATACCGTTTCGTCAACCAGTGCTGGATGCTTGGTCAGGATAACCAACGTCCCACAATGTGAGGCCGTGGGGCGGTGCAAGTCGCGCCGCCGAGCGTCTGTCCCGAGACCGCATGATGGCGCGCACGTCGCCAGCGTGCTTGTCGCCGGTGCCGACGTCGATCATCATCCCCACGATCGATCGGACCATCTGATGACAGAACGCATTGGCCCGGATCTCGAACCGCAGGACTCGTTGATCCGTTGTGAACGCCATCATCTCGCTGCTGACGTCGGTCCATCTGGCGAGCATCACGTACCGTTTCATCGATGGTTCCGGGGCACCCTCAGTCCGGTCCGGTACCCGACAGAACGATGAAAAGTCGTGCTCTCCGATCAGAGGATCGCAAGCCAACTGCATTGCCGGCAATGACAGGGGGCGGTGGACGAACCACGCTGTCGGCGCAAGAAACGGATTCGGCTGTGCGGCGTTCACCACCGTGTATCGGTAGTGCCGCCACGTCGCATCGAATCGTGCGCTGAAATCTGCGGGTGCCCATGCCGCGCTGCGAACGATCACCCGTGGCCCGCACATCATGTTGAGCCGGCGCACAACGTTGCTCAGGTTGATCGTCGCCGGCAGATCACAACTGATCACCTGGCCCCATCCGTGGACCCCGGCGTCGGTGCGGCCTGCGCCGACGAGGTGAACGGGGTGGCGAACCACGGACGAAAGCGCCTCGCTGAGAACGCCGACGACGGTGACGACTCCTACGTTCATCGCGAAGCCGCGAAAGCCTGCGCCGTCATAGGCGACAACGAAACGAACCCGCCGCAGTGCGACGGGTTCGTTCACGAGCTTCGATTCGGCGGCATCCGGCTGCATCGCCAGCGGTTCCAGTTCAGACCAGTTCGATCCGAGCCATCTGAGCCTTGTCACCCTGGCGAGGCCCGAGCTTGAGGATTCGCAGGTAACCGCCGTTGCGTGCGGTGTAGCGCGGGGCCACATCCGTGACCAGCTTGTGAGTCATCTCACGGTCGCCCAGGTAGCCCTGGATCTGGCGAATCCGGTGGATCCGCATCGGATCGTCGTCGGTCGCCTTCTTGGCCTTGGTGATCAGCTTCTCGGCGATCGGGCGCAAGGCTTTGGCCTTGGCCTCCGTCGTGACGATTCCCTCGGCTGCGAACAGCGAGGCAGCCAGGTTGGCCATCATCAACTTCTGGTGTTGCGAGCTGCCGCCGAAGTTGCGGGCTCTGCGTGGTGTTGCGGGCATGGTGGTGTGTCTTTCGAAGGTTTCGGTCTACTGCGAAGTGATGGTCAGCCGCGCAGCGTGAGGCCGCGCTCGTCGAGTTTCTGCTTGACTTCGTCGAGGCTCTTCTGACCGAAGTTGGTGATGTTCAGAAGGTCGTCTTCGGTCTTGGTCAGCAGTTCGCCGATTGAGTTGATCTGGGCCCGCTTGAGGCAGTTACGTGGACGCTCGGACAAATCCAGATCCTCGATCGGAAGGTCGAGGTCCGGTGACGACGCGCTACTTGCAGCGACTTCACCGAGTTCCAGACCCTGCGGCTCATCGCTGAGGCTGGCGACGAGATCCACCAACGAACGAAGCGTTGCACCGGCCGACGCCAGCGCTTCGCGAGGAGCGATGCTGCCGTCGGTCTCGATGTCCAGTACGAGGCGGTCGTAGTTCGTGCTCTGCTCGACACGAGTCGGCTCGATCTCGAACATGACCCGGCGGACGGGACTGAAGATCGCATCGATCGGGATGACCCCGATGGTGCGGCTCTCATTTTCGCGGTGGCTACTGAGGTAGCCGCGGCCGCGCTCGACCGTGAGGTCGACGGCCAGGCGGCCCTTGGTGTTGAGCGAAGCGATGTGCAGCTCCTTGTTGAGCACTTCGATCTCGCGGGGGCACTTGATGTCGCCGGCGGTGATGGCGGCGGCGCCACGC
>JANOQU010000538.1:0-3330 GCA_031422355.1 Actinomycetes bacterium | reverse complement strand
CCCAGGACCGAGCAGCGCGGCCGGTGCCACCATAGACGACGAGGTCGTCGGGGCGTTCGGCGACTTGCGGGTCGAGGTTGTTGCAGAGCATTCGCAGTGCCGCTTCTTGGGGCCAACTCTTGCAGCTGATCTCGGTGCCACGGGCGGCACGCACTTCACGGGGGCCTGACATTGGGCAATCTCCTTGTCTCCTGCTACTTCTACTTCTGGAACTTCTGGCGCTTCGGGCGTTGTCGTGGGGTTCTGTGTCAGAGCTCTATTCGAGGGTTCCGATCGCAGCTTCCGCTGCAGCGAGCAAACGTCCGCTCGTGACGATCATTTCGACTGCTGCGAGTTCGGGCGACAACCATCGGTCGGGGCCCGGACCGTCGACGTGTTCGCGGATTTCCGCCAGTGCGGCCGCAGTAGCAGGAGCCGGTTGAAGTGGTTGGCGAAGGTCGATCGCGCGGGCGGCACACGTCAATTCCACCGCAAGAATCCGGGTTAGGTTCGCAACCGCGAGACGCAACTTCCGGGCGGCACTCCAACCCATCGAAACATGGTCTTCCTGCATTGCGCTGGTGGCCATCGTGTCGACGCTGGCCGGAACAGCGAGCCGTCGATTCTCCGACACCATCGCCGCCTGGGTGTAGTGGGCGATCATCATTCCCGAATTGACGCCTGGATCAGGCGACAGAAACGGTGGCAAACCCCACGAGCGGGCAGGATCCAACATCCGATCTGTGCGACGCTCTGACAAGGCTCCGAGATCGGCGACGGCGATTGCCAGGAAGTCGAGCACGTAGCCGACGGGCGCACCGTGGAAGTTGCCACACGATTCCACTCGGCCGTCAGGCAGGATCATCGGATTGTCAATGGCGGCGATCAGTTCGCGGTCAGCGATCTGCTCCGCGTGATCGACCGTGTCACGCCCGGCGCCGTGCACCTGCGGCGTGCATCGCAACGAATAGGCATCCTGAACACGACTGTCGCCAAAACGGTGACTCGCGACAATCGCCGACCCGGCCAAGAGACGTTGGAGATTGCGGGCGCTGACAGCTTGGCCGAGTTGCGGTCGAAGTGCCTGCAGGTCTGCCGCGTAGGCGCGGTCCGTGCCGAGCAGACCTTCCACCGACATCGCCGCTGCGATGTCGGCAACCTTCAACAATGCCGTGATGTCGTGAAGCGCCAGACACAGCATGCCCAACATCCCGTCGGTACCGTTGATGAGGGCAAGTCCTTCCTTCTCACGAAGGACCAGCGGCGTCAAACCAGCGGCAACCAGCGCCTCGCGCCCGGTCAGCACATCACCACCTGCGTTTCGCGCCTGTCCCTCGCCGACCAGAACCATCGCGATGTGTGACAGGGGCGCGAGGTCACCGCTCGCTCCGAGTGAGCCAAATTCGTAGACGACAGGCGTGATCCCGGCGTTGAGCATCGCAACCAGTCCCTCGGCAACGATCGGTCGAACCCCGGAGTAGCCGAGGCAGAGACTCCGCGCCCGGAGAAACATCAATGCTCGAACCACTTCGCGTTCGACCTCGGGTCCCATTCCGGCAGCGTGCGAACGCAGCAAGGCCAACTGCAACTCCGCCGTTCGATCGGGAGGGATCACGACGCTTGCAAGCGAGCCGAAGCCAGTGGTCACGCCGTAGACGGGCACGTCGCCATGCACGATGCCGTCCACGACCGAGGCCGTTCTCTGCATTGCTTGGCGTGCCGGTTCGAGCAGTTCGACAGACCTCTCGTGACGAGCAACGGCGACGACATCGGCGCGCCGGGCTCCGTTGTCGGACAGCTCGGTTGGATCGTTGTAGACTTTCACTATGCGCAATCTAGCATTGCAGGACGCAAGCGCCAGAACGAACGCTGACCCGACCCTCGATGCTTCGGACGCGCCCATCCGAAACCGTCCGAGGTCGTCGGATCGAGTCCTGCAACTGCTCGGCGTGGTCGGCGGATCGTCGGCTGGAATGAGTCTCACTGAGGCAGCCGCTGCCGTCGGCCTGGTTGCGAGCACGACCCTGCGTCAGCTTCGATCGCTGGAGGCGTCCGGCCTGCTGAGACGCGACGAGGACCAGCTCTATCGTCCGGGACCGGGCCTTGTGGAGCTTGCCCGGACCGTCTTCGTCGGCCAATCGCTCGTCGGCGTTGCCCAGCCTTTTCTGGACGAGCTGGCCCATCTGACCGGCGAATCGACCTATCTCGCCGTCACCGAAGCCCCCCGCCATGCGGTCTACATCGCGACCGCCCCCGGCCGCCACGCGCTGCGCCACAGCGGTTGGTTAGGCCGCAGCTTCTCGACGTCGGGAACGGCGGTCGGCTCGGCGCTTCGCGGCTCGACTGACGCAGACGGCGTCGTCTCGAGAGTTGGGCGACTCGAGCCCGGGATCACGGCAGTCAGTGCCCCGGTGCACTCGCATCACGGAGTCGTCGCCGCGATGAACGCAGTCGGTCCCAGCTTCCGGCTGACCGGCAAAGGCCTGGCGGTTACCCGTCAAGCAGTTTCGAGCGCTGCAGCCAGCCTCTCCGCCGCGCTCGGCCGTGTCGATCGAACGAGCTACCTTTGACGAACGTGCAGCCAAACCCGTGGGAGCAGCGCTGGCATTCCGTGCGGCGGATTCTTGGCGTGCCGGAACACCCGACGTCATGGACCGATCGCGCTGTCAGCAGTGTCATCTCGGTCATTGGCATCGCCATCGTCGTCGTCATCAGTCAGGCCACCCGGCCCGATTCCTCGCCGGCCTCGTTGTGGCTGGTTGGCTCGATCGGAGCCACTGCAGTCCTCGTGTTCGCTGTCCCCCACGGACCGCTCTCTCAACCGTGGGCGGTCATCTGTGGCCAAGGAGTCTCTGCTCTCGTCGGAGTTGTCGTTGCCCATTCGATGGGCGGCGGCACAACGGCCAAGGCCGTCTCGGTCGGAGGTGCGATCGCGGCGATGCACGTCTGCAGGTGCATTCACCCCCCGGGCGGCGCAACGTCTCTCGCCGCGGTCCTGATGGTGGCCCCGGGCCATGAGCCCTCGTGGCTCTACCCGCTCACGCCAGCGATCCTGAATGGGGTCATCATCGTGGCCGCCGCTACCGCGCTCAACTGGCCATTCGTCTGGCGTCGATACCCGCTTGCGCTGGCATTTCCGAAGTCGAACGCACCGGCACCCGTTGATTCGTCACCGCCACCCGTCACGGCCGAGCAGTTACGCGTCGCATTTCACTATCTCGACACGTTGGTCACTATCTGTGATGAAGAAGTAGAGATCGTCTACCGGTCGCTTCACCGGCAACTGGCCATGGGCCTGCGGTAACTCGCCGAAATCCGTACTGTCCGACAATCGACTCCCGTTCAGGAGCG
>JANOQU010000537.1:0-5568 GCA_031422355.1 Actinomycetes bacterium | reverse complement strand
TCTCTGCTGACGGATGACGACACCTGATGAACGCCCCCCGCCGAAACCAATCCCAGCAACGACGCCCGCCTCGGCCGCAGGCTTCCTCGAGTGTTCCAAAGTCGGTCGATCTGTGGCGCCCGGTTCCACAGTTACCCGACGCTCAGCCGATTGCCGTGATGGGTGATCCGACGTTGCTGCTGCGTTCGCTCGGCGACCCACCACTGATGGGTAAAAGCACCATCGCCGGCCACTACATCGCAACGGTCATCGAACGTGCAGCCGGTCTCGCCAGCGCCCTCGCTGCCAGCGCGGACCTGCTGGCGACCCCCGATCCAGACTGATCGTTACCGGCTGATTTTCCGACCGGCTCAGCCCGAGACGGGCGGCCGCGAACGGGTGACGCTGAACGCAAGGGCGGCCCCGATCAAAACGGCCGCGGCGACGCCCACCGTGGTGACGATGTGCGGGTTGCCGCTGATGTTGCCCGGGTTGCCGAGCGCAGGTGGTGCGGGATAGTCGCCGGCGTCGAGCAACGAGGTTGCCCACTGCCAGACGTACAGGCTGACCGAACCAATCACAAGCCCGAGGCCGAAGCGATTGGAGAGCAGGAACCCAATGACTCCGACCACCATGGTCATCGCGATCATCGCCACCCTGGCGGAGACGTGAGGCATGCTGTTGAAGTCATTGCTGAAGTTGTCGACCAACCTCGCCCCCCGCTCAGGGATCAACTGTCCGCCAGTTGCGGCCACGCAGGCAAAGGCACCGACGACGCAGAGCGCCGTGTTGAGCGGCTCGCGCCCGTCGTCGCGGCTGCCCTGCGCGATTGCCAACACCGCGACCACAACACCGAGCACGCCGGCTGCGACGAGCACGATGAACCCGACTCCGAGCTTGGATTCAAAGACCTGCCCGCCGCCGCCTGCACGCGAGATCGATTCGGCCTGAATCAGGGCGCGGTCGGCCACGGCGTCGGCGCTGGCCCACATGAATGCGACGAACGGGGCGAGGGCAAGCCCGCTTCCTGCGATCAGGCCGAACGCGAATGGGTGACTCTGCCCAGATTCCCGGTGGACAAGGACCGCACCAATCAGCAGGAGCAGGGCTGCGATCACGAATGCGAATTGGAAGTTGGTCCCTGCGCCGAGGTCGTTGAGGAAGTAGTCGCCGAGATATTCCGGGATCGGTGCATCGGAGGTGATCGTCGAGACGAGCATCGACGAGCCAGCGATTGTCGCCACCCCGACGATGGCGGCGGCAAGGACAGTGATGAGACCGGCTGCGGTGGGTCTACGGGACCGTACGGGACTACGTCCGCTCGTCGCGGCAGGCACGGGCGTCTGGTTCGGTAAAGGAATGGGCTGCTGGTCTGGAACCTGGTCGGGCGAAACAGGATCGACCCAAGCACCGCCAGTCGGCGACGCGAACTCTGTCTGCTCGACGATCGTGAAGGCGGCTGCCTCGCCGCTCGGCGGCGTTGCGTCGACAGTGCCACACGAGCCGCACGTCCGCTGTCCGAGCGGAATCTCGTTGCCGCAATGGTGACAGATCATGTGATCCACAGCCTACGCCCGAAGGCCCGCCCGGCCGCCCGAACCGGTGTTCAGTCGAGATCGCTCGTTGGCCAGAGTGGCATGTCGATGTTGTCAGCGTTGAAGTTGCCAGTGATCTGTGCGTAGCGCTGGGCCATCGACGCCGCGAGATAGCTGTCAAACTCTGATGCCGGTAGGGCTCGCGAGTACAGATGACCCTGGTGGCGGATGCAACCAAGCGCGATCAGAACGTCGGCTTGGGCGCCGGTTTCGACACCGTCGGCTGTGGCGGTCAGGCCGATTTCGCGGACCAGACCAATGATCGATCGCACGATCGCTCGGTCGTGCGGGTGGGCTGTGATGGTGTCGATGGACGTTCGGTCGATCCGGACTTCGTCGATTGGCAACTTGCGAAGCAGGCTCAGCGACGAAACCCCACGGGCGAAGTCGTCGAGACAGACCCGTACGCCGCGCACTCGCAGCGCAGCGAGATTCGCAGCGGCCCCAGCGAGATCGTCGATCACGGCGGATTCCGTGACGTCGACGGTGAGCAGCGACGGGTCGACGCCGTGCAACAAAACGTCGAGAGGGTTGTCCCGCCAACTGCGCTCGGTGGCTCGTGGCGGGAGGTTGAGTCGGAACCGGAAGCCTTCCGGCAAGCCGAGCGTGCTGAGTCGTCGGATGAGCGGGCGAGCCTGCTGCATCACGTGGTCAGTCATCCGTTCAAGGAGGCCGGCCTCTGCCGCGACCTGCAAGAACTCGGCCGCCGCGATCACGGTGCCGTCGCGGCGCAGCCACCGGGCCAGCAGTTCGGCACCGACGACTTGACCGGTTGTCGCGTCGACTTCTGGCTGGAAGAACGCAACGATGTCGCCGTCGTCGAGGGCCCGGCGCAAAGCCTGTTCGCTGTTGACTCGCTGGTTGAGTTCGGACCGAACCGATCGGTCGAAGACTTCGACGCGGTTTCGGCCAGACCCCTTTGCGCGGTGCAGGGCGGCGTTCGCGTGGCGTAACAATTCGCTGGCGCCATCGCCGTGCTCCGGACCGACTGCGACACCGATACTGACCGCCGATGGAACTTCGCGCCCTTCGGCGTGCACTGGTTGGCCGAGTACCGATGCGATCCGGGTGGCCACCGCCATGCTCGCGCCGAGGTCACAGTTGGGCAGAACCGCGATGAACTCGTCGCCGCCGATCCGTCCGGCCGTTGCCCCCGGGTCGATGCTGCGTGCCAATCGATCTGCGATCACAGCGATGAACTGGTCGCCGCCACGGTGCCCGATCGTGTCGTTGATGTGCTTGAACCGGTCGAGGTCGAGATAGAGAAGTCCCACCGGTGTCTTGTGGGTCGCCGCTGCAAGGGCGTGCTCGAGTGCATCGATCGCGCCGCGGCGGTTGAACAATCCAGTGAGTGGGTCGTGCGTCGCCTGATGGGCGAGCAGACCGTTCAACTCTGAGGCGGAGGTATTGGCTCCGAGCAACAATTGGTGCTCAGCTGCCAAGCCCTCGACCAGTCGGTCGGTCCGCCAAATCGACTCGATCGTCTCTCGAACGCTTCGGTTGGCGATCCGGTGGATCATCGAAGCGAAGACGATGTACGCAAGGGCCAGGATGCCAACGGTGATCAGCCCGCCATCGCCGGTGACGATCAGCGCCGTCGCCGCAATTCCAAGCAATGGAACGTTCATGCAGATGAAGAGGTCGGTTCGGGGAGTGCAGAGCAGGGTCCCGAAGGCACTCAGTCCGTACGTGAAGACGATATAGATCAACATCATCTTGATGTCGTCCGGGTCAGGGACCAACAGCGAGATACCCCAGACGACACCGACCAATATGGTGGCCATCCGGATCAGCGTGAGGCTGCCCAAGCCGCTTGCGCCCTTGCGCCGCTCGCGGTGATACGAAACCGCCGCTGCGACCGACGCGAGTTCGCTAGCAAC
Source organism: Actinomycetes bacterium (assembly GCA_031422355.1). Classification (GTDB taxonomy): domain Bacteria; phylum Actinomycetota; class Acidimicrobiia; order Acidimicrobiales; family Ilumatobacteraceae; genus WLMZ01. Next base: position 2,114 of record JANOQU010000537.1, on the reverse strand, counting down.
GCCGGCGATGCACCACCACAACAACCGCGTTTGGGAGACTTCGCTGCGGGTGCCGATCGCGATCGCCACCATCGCCGGCAAGGTCAGCAAGTGGCTCGGTAGAAGAAGTCGCGCTGCCTGCAGCAACGATTGCTCGGCGAGATGTTCGACCGGTACAGGGATCGTCGTGACGGCATCCAAGCCGGTGGACGCCTCCGACGAGGTCGCACGCAGGTTCTCCAGTTGCGTGCCTCCTCGATTCAGCTCGTCCGTCATCTCTCCCACGCTTTTCCCACGCCGACGCTTTTCCCACGCTTTGTGTCAATTTGACCACTGCAGGTAAAGAGTAATGGATCGTGGGCGATCCGTCGAGAGACTTCGGAGGAAGTTGGCACAATTGTTCTTCATGAACGTCGCTGCCGGTCGATTCGCGCCATCGCCGACGGGTGAACTCCACCTTGGCAACCTCCGCACCGCTCTCGTTGCATGGCTGTCGGCACGGGCTTCCGGCTTGCGATTCGTGCTGCGGTCAGAAGACCTCGATCAGGTGACCTCGTCCCGCAAATACGAGGCCGGCCACATTGCCAACCTGTCATCGCTCGGCATTGATTGGGATGGTGAGATCGTCCGTCAAAGCGAGCGCTTCGCGCTGTACGACGCAGCGATTGGCGACTTGACCGAACAGGGACGAACCTATGAATGCTGGTGCAGTCGCCGCGAGATACACCAGGCCTCGAGCGCACCCAATGGAACACTCGCTCCTGACGCGGCCTATCCCGGAACCTGCCGCGATCTCAGTGCCGACTCACGCCGACAGCGCCGGGCGCTGGCGAGCCGCGCGCCGGCGATCAGGTTGCGTGCCGACGGCGAGTCGATTGCGATCGTGGATCGACTTCGAGGTGAGGTCCGGGGCTTGGTCGACGATGTCGTTCTCCGCCGCAACGATGGTGTGCCGGCGTACAACCTTGCGGTGGTCGTCGATGACGCGCAGCAAGGCATTACCGAGGTGGTCCGTGGCGACGATCTGCTTGGGTCCACTCCCCGCCAGGTCTTGCTCCAACGATTGCTCGGACTGCCGACACCTGACTATGTCCACGTGCCGCTGGTGCTCGGCCCGGATCGAGTTCGTTTGGCCAAGCGCCATGGCGCGGTCACCCTGGGGGAGTTGTCCACCCGTGGTATTGCCGCCGATCAGGTCCTGAGCCTGCTTGCTGCCAGTCTTGGTCTGGCGGCGCCCGGCGAGGTCGTGACGGCTTCTGTGCTCGTTGCCCGGTTCGATCCCGGGCTCATCTCGCGCGAACCCTGGATCTTGCCCGCCGACCTGCAACGATCGTCACCGTGAGCCATCCGACTGATTCGTCCGTGGAGTCGCCCGCTGGACCGGTGGACGGCGAACCCGACGATCTCCAGAGGGTTCTCGGCTACGTCGATGCGATCGACGACAGCGTTGCGATCTCCAGCGTTGGAGCGGACCTGTACCTGTTGTCGTTCTGGACCCCGCGGTTCTGTCGGGCGATCGTGCGCGCTGCGGAGTCCGTTGGCGCGTTCGAGCCACAGCCCGATGATCCGGTCCCCGGTCATGAGGTGTCGCTGGCCGTGATCAGTCCACGATTGTTCGAGTGCGTCCAGGCAGATATTGGTCGGCGACTCTGGCCCCAACTGCGTACGGTCTGGCCGTACATCGACTATCACGGCCTGCGAGACGCATTCGTCATCCGCTACGCAATGGGTGAGCAGGAGAGCCTGCGCATCCATCACGACGTCGCCCAAGTCAGCGCCTCGATCAAACTCAACGACGACTACGACGGCGGCGAGTTGGAGTTCCCGATTCAAGGCGTCACCAACGCGGACGTCCCAATCGGCTCGTTGCTGGCGTGGCCGTCGCTCGTGACGCACCCGCACCAGACCAATCAGCTTCGGTCCGGAATCAAATACGCCTTGACGATCTGGTGCGAACTCCCCACCTACGTCGACTGATTTCCTGACACATCGCCTGCCACTTCGCCTGAGCCATCGTCGGAACCGGTCCAGCGGGCCGTCTTTGCGAAAAGTTCGCGAAACGTCATGGCGTTGACGACGAGGTGTCATCAAATTGGAGGGGTCGCGGGGTTAGGGTTGACCATGCGCCAGCCGAT
>JANOQU010000536.1:0-3359 GCA_031422355.1 Actinomycetes bacterium | reverse complement strand
ACCGTGTGACGAACTTTGCCTCGCACAGAGCGCCCCCCATACGGAGTGTTGCGGCTCTTACTTGCCAGCCCTGCAGACGACACCGTCCACGTCAGGTCGGGGTCGAAGACGGTCAGGTTCGCCGGCGATCCAGGATCGATGTCGCGTCCATGGCGATCCGCGACTCCGGCGATTGCGGCTGGCTGCCAGGAGAGCAGTGCGACCACCTGTTGAAGGTCCAGATCCAATTCACTGATCGCCAGCGCAAGCGAGGTCTCTAGGCCGAGCATTCCGGGAGGCGCCTGGTCGAGCGGCATCTCCTTGAGTTCGGCCGAGTGCGGCGCGTGATCTGTTGCGATTGCATCGATGGTTCCGTCAGCCAGGCCTCGCTTCACAGCGTTGACGTCTGTCAACTCTCTCAGCGGCGGATTGACTTTGAAGATCGGGTCGAACCCCGACAGCATCTGATCGGTCAGGGTGAAGTGGTGAGGCGCTGCTTCAGCGGTGACGAGCAGGCCTTCGGCTTTTGCAGCGCGCACGAGGTCGACGCTCTTCGCCGTCGACAGATGCAGGAAGTGCACCGGCGCCCCGGTCAGCCGTGACAACTCGATGTCGCGGAACACCATCAGTTCCTCGGCGACCGACGGCCATCCGGGTACACCCAGTCGTGAGCAGCACCCACCCTCGTGCATCACCGCGCCCTCGGTCAGCCGGCTCACTTCGCAATGCTGCGCCAGGGTGATGCCGAGGCTCTTGCCATATTCAAGGGCTCGGCGCATGAGTAGCGGATCCTGCACGCCGGCGCCATCGTCGGTGAAGATCTGCACCCCCGCCGCATGAAGCTCTGCAAACGGAGCCAGCGTCTCACCCAAGCGTCCAATGGTGATGCAACCGCTCGGAAGCACCTCACACAATCCAGCCTGTTCGCCGAGGCGGCGGACCATCTCGACGACAGCCACGCTGTCGTGGGGCGGTTCGGTGTTCGGCATCGCGACGATGGCTGTAAAGCCGCCACGTGCCGCCGCCCGGGATCCGCTCTCGATGGTCTCTGCCTCCTCGCGGCCGGGCTCGCGAAGGTGCACATGAAGGTCGACGAATCCTGGGCTGACCATGCAGCCAGCAGCGTCGAGCACGGTGTCACCAGATTCCTCGACCAGCGACGAACCAACCTCGGCGACCACGCCCGAGCGAACACGAACATCGGCGCGACGTTCGCCGCGCTTGTCGAGCACGGTGCCACCCTTGATCAGAACCGAAATGCCGCTCGGCGTGTTGTTCGTCATGTTCTCGCTCATCAGCCTTCTCCTGCCAGTCCGGACCCGCTGCCGAGCAGATGGAACAGCACCGCCATCCGAACGCTGACTCCATTGGTGACTTGTTGGCCGATCACCGACCCAGCAAGCTCGGATGGGTCGACCGCCATTTCGACCCCGCGATTCATCGGTCCGGGATGCATCACCAAGGCGTGCTGTTGCAGTCGCTCGGCGCGATCGGGCGTGAGTCCGAACGAGGCGGTGTACTCGCGAAGGCTCGGGATCAACGCCTCGTGCATCCGTTCTCGCTGCATTCGAAGCATGTACAGCACATCGACTTTGGCGACGACGTCGTCGATGTGGTGGACGACATCGACGGGCCAGCCCTCCAGCGACGGTGGCAGCAATGTGTGCGGTGCAACAAGGGTGACGTGCGCCCCGAGCGCGGCGAACGCCCAGACGTTGCTTCTCGCGACTCGACTGTGCTTGATGTCGCCGACAATCGCCACGTGCAGGCCATCGAAGCCTTCTGGCCGATTCAGCGCAGTGCGGATCGTGTAGCAGTCGAGCAATGCCTGCGTCGGGTGTTCGTGCCACCCGTCGCCGGCGTTGATCACGCTCGCCTCCGTCCATCGGCTGACCTGCCACGGAACGCCACTGCTCTTGTGTCGCACGACGAACGCATCGACACCCATCGCCGCAACTGTTTCGATCGTGTCGCGCAGGCTTTCGCCCTTGTTGACGCTGCTCGTGCTGACGCTGAACGTCATCGTGTCGGCGGAGAGACGCTTGGCGGCGGTCTCGAAGCTGAGCCGGGTACGAGTGCTGTCCTCGAAGAACAGGCTCACGACAGTCTTGCCTCGAAGCGCTGGAACCTTCGGAATCGGCCGTCGGTTGATTTCGGCCATATGGTCGCTCAGGTCGAGCAGGTGGCGCAACCCGTCGACGCCGAGTTCATCGATAGAGCGGAGGTGCTTCACCGGTCCCGCCTGACGCCGGCGACTCGTTCGTAGATGACAACGCCGAGCGGGGTGACTCGGACATCCTCGTCACGACTGCTGGGCAAGTTCTTGCCCACGAAATCTGGTCGTATCGGCAACTCCCGGTGACCGCGATCGACCAGGACTGCGAGTTGAATCATCCGCGGTCGGCCGTACTCGTGAATCGCGTCGATCGCAGCGCGCACCGTTCGGCCGGTGAACAGCACGTCGTCGACCAGGACCACGACTGCGTTGTCGATTGCGACCGGAATGTCTGTCACTGATCCCGGCGAGATCGGCCGCAGCCCGATGTCGTCGCGAAACATCGATGCGTCAACGGTGCCGACGGGCACGGCAGTACCGCCGTCGATCGTGGCGATCGCGGCGGCGATCTGTTCGGCGATCCAAACCCCGCCTCGTTGAAGACCGATCAGGACGACGTCGGCGAGGCCACGGTTCCGTTCGATCACCTCATGCGCGATCCGCGTCAACGCCCGGCGGATGTCGTCAACCCCGAGTACCTCGGCCTTCAATTGGAACCGTTGGTCGAACTCGACCGACGCCGGCTCATCCAACACATCCGGGGACGGCGCGGCGCGGGTTACTTCAGATTCAGACACGTGAGCATGTTCTCCTCCGTTCGGGCCTCTCTGGACCCGTTTGACGGCTTGGCGAACCCTAGCAGGACAAAGCCCCGGCTGATGTCAGGCGCAACCGCTCGATGCCGGGGCATCGCCCTTGGTGAGATCCGTCACGGCGACTCCCCCTTGGCGGACTTCCAGAGAAAGCCGAGTCTGGTTGTCGAGACGGACGGCGGCGTGCACAACGTCGTCGATGATCAGCGCCGCGGACCTGTCACCCACAACGACAGCGAACTGGTGCTCGCTGAGATCGGCCACCGGGAGGACAGCGACGGAGGCATCCGCGTCACCGTTGTCGCCCTGGTCGACCGGGAGCGGACCGCCACCTTCCAGATACGTGGTGTCGAAGATTGAGGTGTCGTTGCCGGAGAACACCTGCTTGTCGACGATGTTGAGGCGAACATTGGCCGCAGGCTCGCCTGGCCGGTCGAAGCGAAACGACAGGAACGTGCCTGCGGAAGAGGCCTCCGCCACGTAGGTCCCGGTGATTCGAACGCAACGACTCG
>JANOQU010000535.1:0-2785 GCA_031422355.1 Actinomycetes bacterium | reverse complement strand
TCCCGTGTGGTCGCGACGCTGGAGCACGAGGCGATCATCGCCCTGCCGTGACACGTTCCAGCGCTTCATCGCTGGTAGGGTGGATTTCGACCTGGGTTGTTCTCAGGTCCAACTAACCACCAGAGCGGACAATCGGATCGGTTGTCAGTCGCCTCTGCCGGTGCCCTGCGATCGCTTCTCGACATCGTCGAGATCCGCCACCGCCCTGCTGTACCGACACTGCCGACTGGGAACCGGCCTCCGCTCCAAATGCCGAGACGTGAGATAAAACGCGTCCGGCCGAAAGGAGCTCAAATGGCTGATGCCATTCGAGTGTCGGGCCCCGTATCGGGAACCGACAAGACCCTCACGTTCGAAACTGGCAAGCTCGCGCAGCAAAGCCAGGGCGCAGTGTTGGCCAGTATTGGTCGCACCACCGTCCTCGCAACTGCCAACGCAGCCAAAGACGTTCGTCCAGGGATGGATTTCTTCCCACTCACCGTCGATGTCGAAGAGCGTGCGTACGCAGCCGGCAAGATCCCGGGCTCGTTCTTCCGTCGTGAAGGCCGGCCAACCGAGGCCGCAATCCTCACTTGCCGATTGACGGACCGCCCGTTGCGGCCCTGTTTCCCCGACGGTTTCCGCAACGAGACCCAGGTCGTTCTCACCATTCTCGGTGCCGACCAGGAGAACCCGCACGACATCCTCGCGATCAACTCGGCTTCGGCCGCGTTCATGATCAGTGGCATTCCGTTCGACGGCCCGATCGGTGCGGTTCGCATCGCATTCAGCCAGGACGGCGAATGGATCCCTCACCCCACCTATGCCGAAGGCGCAGCCAGCACGTTCGAACTCGTCGTGGCCGGGCGTCTGCTCGACAATGACGACGTCGCGATCATGATGGTCGAAGCCGGAGGCACGGAGAAGAGCTTCGCCTACTACGCCGAGGGTGCGCCCAAGGTCGACGAGGCAGTTCTGGCCAGCGGCCTCGAAGCCTGCAAGACATGGATCCGCGAGTCGATCAAGTTGCAGCAGCAACTCGTCGCCAGCGTCATCGCGTCGAAGGGCCCGATCACGCCGCTTCAGTTCAGCGTCCAGGCCGATTACAGCCCGGAAGTCGCAGAGGCCGTTGCTGCTGCGATCAGCACCCAACTCGCTCACGCCGTGACGATCAGCGCCAAGGCAGACCGCAATGCGGCCACCGACGCCGCTGCCGCTGACGCGATCGCCGCTCTCGCAGGTGAGGGCGGCGCATTCGTCGGCAAGGAAAAAGAGATCAAGGAAGCGGTTCGTAGCCTGACCAAGAAGTTGGTCCGCAAGCGCATCGTCGACGAAGGCCTCCGTATCGACGGTCGTGGCCCCCGCGATCTGCGTCCGCTGTCGTCCGAGATCGGCATCTTGCCGACCGCTCACGGCACGGGCTTGTTCCAACGTGGCGAGACCCAGGTCATGAACGTCGCGACGCTGGCCATGCCCCGCATGAACCAGTTGCTCGACACCCTGGATCCGGAAACCCACAAGTACTTCCTGTTCCACTACAACATGGCTCCGTGGGCCAATGGTGAAACCGGCCGGGTCGGTTCGCCGAAGCGCCGCGAAATCGGCCACGGTGCGCTCGCCGCCCGAGCCCTCATCCCGGTGTTGCCGAGCCAGGAAGAGTTCAGCTACGCGCTGCGACTCGTGGCCGAAGTGCTGGCCTCCAACGGTTCGACGTCGATGGCGTCGGTCTGCTCCGGCAGCCTTGCGCTGATGGACGCCGGTGTGCCGATCAAGGCCCCAGTGGCCGGAATCGCGATGGGCTTGGTCTATGCCGAAGGCAAGTACACCACCCTCACCGACATCCTCGGCGCGGAAGACGCGTTCGGCGACATGGACTTCAAGGTTGCCGGAACGTCAGACGTCATCACGGCGTTGCAGCTCGACACCAAGATCGACGGCATCCCCGCCGACGTCTTGATTGCCGCCCTGGCCCAGGCCAAGGAAGCCCGCGACGCGATCCTGGAGAACATGAACGCCTGCATCGCGGCGCCTCGGGCAGAAGTCAACGAGACCGCTCCGAAGATCGTGTCGTTCACCGTGCCGCTCGACAAGGTCGGCGAGATCATCGGGCCAAAGGGCAAGGTCATCAACACGATCCAGCAAGAGACCGGCGCCGACATCAGCGTCGACGACGATGGCGTTCATGGCATCGTGTCGATCGGTTCCGTCGACGGTTTCCGGGTCGAAGAGGCCAAGGCCCGCATCCTGAGCATCATCGACCCGCCGAAGGCAGACATCGGTGGCGTCTACATGGGTCGGGTCGTGAACATCACCAAGTTTGGTGCGTTCGTCAACATCCTCCCGGGTCGCGACGGTTTGGTTCACATCTCCAAGCTCGGCAACGGCAAGCGGATCAACGCCGTCGAAGACGTGCTCAGCCTCGGTGACGAGATCGAAGTCCGCGTCGACGAAATCGACGACAAGGGCAAGGTCAGCCTCAGCCCGGCATCGAACGCACCGGCGGCCGAAGGCGACGCTCCTCGTGAGCGTGGCAGCGAGCGTGACCGTGGTGGCGACCGTGGAGATCGCAGCGACCGTGGAGATCGCAGCGACCGTGGAGATCGTGGCCCGCGCCGCGAGACCCGCGATTCAGAGCCCGTCGACGGCAGCGTTGCGACCGTGTCCTTCGAGGATGCCTTCGACGACGAACTGCGTGGCGAACTCGGCGATCTCGGTCCTGCTGGCGAAGCCCCGCAGCCCGACCGTCCGCCGCGCAACGACCGTGACCGCAACAGCCGCGATCGTGGCCCGCGCCGCCATCGTTGAG
>JANOQU010000534.1:0-1712 GCA_031422355.1 Actinomycetes bacterium | reverse complement strand
GCTTCCTCGACACGCTCGGTGATGTGGCTCGCCGTTTGCAGCCGCTTGCCCAGCTGGCCGAGAACGCCGGCGGCCTTTTCGGCCTGCGTCAATTCGGCTCGTTGCTCGGCGGTGGATCCAGCCAGCAGGCAGCACCACCGCCGCCCCCACCCCCGCCACCAACTGTTTCAGCGCCCTTCGTTGCTGCCGGACGCGCCCCACGAAAGGTTGCGCCCCGCCCGGCCACGCCAGTCAAGAAGTCGCCAGTCAAGAAGTCTGTGGCGAAGAAGTCGGTGGCGAAGGCGTCGGTGGCGAAGAAGTCGGTGGCGAAGAAGTCGACAGCCAAGAAGTCTGTGGCGAAAAAGGCGCCGCCGGCCAATGCCGTAGCCGCCAAGAAGCCCGCAACCAAGAAGCCCGAAACCAAGAGGCCCGCGGCCAAGTAGCCCGCGGCCAAGTGGCCGCAGGTTTCTCAGTTGCTCATTCTTCAGCTGCTTGCCGGCTTGTGAGGCCGAATTGCGGTCGCCCAACTCATCGCGGTTTGGCACGAATCACGCCCTCGGTGCTGACTTGTGCCAAGGGTTGGCACGATTCGGGAACAAGGGCGTGATTCGTGCCAGACCGTGAGGCGCAATGAGGTCTACTTCTTGGTGACGAACGGGGTTGGAACGACGGTGCCTTCCAACAAAGTGCCCCGAACATCGATGTCGACCCTGGTGCCGTTGTCGATCTTTGGAGGCAGGAACGCCAGCGAGATTCCGTGGCCGAGCGTTGGTGCGAAGTTGCCGCTGGTGACGTTGCCAACACGCTCGCCATCGATGAGGACGTCACATCCCTCGCGCGGCGGACGACGGCCCTCGGTGGTGATGCCGCGCAACAGTCGATCGACACCTTGCGCGTGTTCTACTTCGAGCGCGCTGCGGCCGCGGAAGTCGCCCTTCTTCCAGGCAACGACCCAGCCCAGGCCAGCCTGCAGCGGGGTGATACCGGCGCCCAACTCGTGACCATGCAGTGGCAAGGCGGCCTCGAGTCGCAGAGTGTCCCTGGCACCGAGTCCGGCCGGAAGAATGCCAGCTTCGAGGAGGGAATCCCACACGGCTCCGGCGGCGTCGGCTGGGACGGCGATCTCCAACCCGTCCTCGCCGGTATATCCGGTTCCTGCGACGACGCACGGGACGCCGCTCAAAACAACACGCTCGACTCGGAATCTGGGTACGGCGGCGGCACCCGGATACACGGTGGCCAGTCGCTCACGAGCTTTTGGACCCTGGACCGCAATGACGGCTCGGGCGTGGGTCGTCTCCTGTCCCCCAATCGCATTGCGAACCCGATCGGTGTTCGACGCGTTCGGCATGACGTCGAAGGTTTCTTCGTCGATCCACCAGACGATGATGTCGTCGAGTACTGATCCGTCCAGTTCGTCGAGGAGGTGCGTGTACTGGGCCCGCCCGGGAGCGATCTTGGTGAGGTCGTTCGTGAACGCCCACTGCAGTCGCTCGAGCGCGTCCGGGCCGGTCACCTGGACGGTGCCGAGGTGAGAGACGTCGAACGCAACCGCGTCATGGCGGCACGCAAGGTGCTCGTCGATGGTGCCGGTCGGATACGACAGCGGCATCTGCCAACCACCGAAAGGAACCATCTTTGCGCCAAGCCCACGGTGCGCAGCGTCGAGGGGCGACAGTTCCATCTCATCCATCAGACCCTCAGATCGCAATGTGTCCGTCGGCCGCGCCGTC
>JANOQU010000533.1:0-9952 GCA_031422355.1 Actinomycetes bacterium | reverse complement strand
CGTGGTTCAAACGGAGACCGAAGATTCGAATCGGCAATCGACAGGGTCGGGTTGCTGTGATGCCCACGTGTCTCGTCGAATATCAACAGCCCTCCATTGGGCACGATCTCGTCAAAATTTACGAGCGCAACGGTATCGAGGTGTCCCTTGCCGGCACCGGATGTTGCGGTGCGCCATGGCTGCATCATGGCCATATCGACCAATTTCGCAAGGTCGCCTCAGCAAACGTGGCGGCACTGGTTCGAGAAGTCCGCAAGGGCAATGACATCGTCGTCCCGCAACCGACATGTGGCTACGTGGTGAAAGAGGACTACGGCGCCTATGTGCCGGGGCCCGACGCCATGCTCGTTGCCGAGCACACCTTCGACGCCGCCGAGTACCTGATGTTGGTGCACCGCAACGGTGAAACCCGTCTCGACACGGACTTTGGCGGAGATGTGCCGGCGACCATCACCTATCACGCCCCGTGCCACCTTCGTGCTCAGAACATCGGTCTCAAGAGCCGAGACCTGATGAAGTTGACCGGCGCGAAGATCACCCTCGTCCAGCAATGCAGCGGTATCGGTGAATCGTGGGGTCTCCGCCGCGAGAACGAATCGTCGTCCATTGCCGTCACCAAAAAGCTGGCCGAAGCGATCACAGGGGCCAACAGCGAGATTGTCGCCGGCGATTGCCATCTCGCCAATACGGCGATCACCGAGCAAACGGGATGGGTACCGATCCACCCCCTGCAGGTTCTCGCGCGGGCATACGGTATTGCCGAGGAGAGCGAGCGTCGATGAATTGGATGCGGCTGAGTCATTCGTTCCAGTAGACGGCAAATTGAGCGCACGGTCGAATCGTTTGGTGAGGATTGATGAACTGACTCAGAACGTTCGAATAAATTTCGGATTTAGCTCTGGATAATGGTTTCTGCACGACGTATGTTACGGATGTTGTCGCAGTGGGGTCTGCGCCAACAGGCTGTTCAACAGCCTGAGGGATCACTTGACCAACTCACTAACGGATGCAGAAGGACTGGGGCGATCGTGTCGGCCAACCCAATTGTGTGGCGGGAGCTCGGGGCTTGTCGCGGCCTCGACCCTGCGATGTTTTTCCCTGATGAAGAGGACGAATCACTGACCGCAAAGTCAGTGTGCGATCAATGCGATGTTCGCATTGCCTGCCTGGAGCACGCACTCGCTTCACGCGAGAAACAGGGCGTGTGGGGCGGAGCGACAGAGCGCGAACGCCGGCGAATGATTCGCCAGCGGCGGCGCACAGCCTAATCTGAGGGCGTGTCGCACTTCGAAGATATCGGTGGTTGGCCCGCGCTGTTGACGCAGTTGCTTGATGGTCGCGACCTGGTGGCCGCCGATGCCCGGGAGGCGATGTCGACGATTCTGGCCGGCGAGGCGACACCGGCTCAACTGATTGGCTTCGTCGTCGCCCTGCGTGCAAAGGGAGAGACGGGCGAGGAATTGTCCGGCCTGCTCGACGCGGTGCTCGACGCCGCAACGATCGTGCCGCTCGGCGACGAGTTGCGATCGTCGGCAGTCGACATCGTCGGCACCGGAGGCGACCTCAGCCACTCGATCAATGTCTCGACCATGTCTGCCATCGTTGTCGCCGGCGCAGGCGTGCCGGTGTGCAAGCACGGCGCCCGCGCGGCATCATCCAGGAGCGGTGCCGGCGACGTGCTGGAAGCACTCGGGGTCGCGATCGAACTGTCGCCGGAAGGTGTTCTGCGGTGTATCGAGGAAGCCGGGATCGGGTTCTGCCTGGCGACCAAGTTCCACCCGTCATTTCGATTCGCAGGTCCTTCACGGCGCGAGATCGGGATCCCGACCGTGTTCAACCTGCTCGGGCCAATGGCCAATCCGGGCCGTGTCCGCCGGCAACTGATCGGTGTTGCGAACCCGCGGGTCGCAGAGCGGATGCTGGCATCGTTGAGGATTCACGGCTCGATCAAGGCCTGGATCGTGCACGGCAGTGGGCTTGACGAGTTGACCACCACCGGGCCGTCGACTGTTCTCTCGCTGGACAACGGAGAGGTCACGACGTTTGCGATCGATCCCGTCGCACTCGGCCTGTCGCCCGCGATCTCCGAGGAACTCACCGGTGGCGAGCCGTCCGAGAATGCCGCGGCCGCCCGACGGGTATTCAGCGGTGAGCGCGGTGCACACCGGGACATCGTAGTCTTGAATGCCGGTGCTGGGCTCGTAGTGGCTGGCGTCGCCGACAACATCGAGGCCGGAATGGTCTTGGCCGCAGCAGCGATCGACAGCGGCTCCGCCGAGGCAACCCTGCAGGCCATGATCGACGTCTCGCAGCGGATGGCATCCGAGGACGCAGCCGGCAGATGATCGTTCGGGTGCCGGCGACGTCGGCCAATATCGGCCCTGGCTTTGATTCGCTGGGCATGGCGCTCACGCTGTGGGCCGAACTCGGCGTCGTCTCTGGCGAGGATGACGACCGTCCTGAAGGTGCCCAGCCAGCAGACGAGCACCATCTCGCCACTCTTGCGTTCCGCCATGCCGGTGGCGTCGGTCAACTCTGGGTACGTTCACCGATACCGATGGCCCGCGGGCTCGGCTACAGCGCCGCTGTTCGCGTCGGCGGGCTACTGCTGGCGTGCGCTCAACGCCTCGACGCGGGATCAGATGTGGTGGCGACCTATGGGAATGAGGTCCTGGAAACGGCGACAGCACTCGAAGGTCATGCCGACAACGCTGCACCGGCATTACTCGGCGGAGTCGTTGCCAGCACCGGAGAACGATCGATCCGGGTGCCCTTACGGTTCGACCCTGCTGTGGTTGTCTGGATTCCGTCCTTCACCACTCGAACCGATCACAGCCGAGCCAAGCTCGGCCCGACTGTTGCCCTTGCCGACGCCGTGTTCAACATTGGACGAACTGCATATCTGGTGGCGGCCCTCGCCGCTGGTGATGTCGACGCATTGCGGCATGCAACTGAAGACCGCATTCATCAACCGTCTCGGTTCGAATCGTCGCCGCAGTCGAGAGAAGCGGCAGACGCTGGCCTTGCAGGCGGAGCCTGGTGCTCCTGGCTGTCGGGCTCCGGGCCGACGGTCGCAATGCTGTGCGCAGCCGAGATCGCGGATGAGCTCGCTGCGTCGTTGCCATTGGCTGGTCACACCAAAATCCTGCGCATCGAACACGGCGGCGCAACGTTGGAGTTTTGAGTTCGGCGATGCTCTATGCCGCAGTGCGGCGCGGCTCGAACGAAGCCAGCTTGGCCGACGGCTGCGACCACTCGCCGCTGCAATGCAGCAGTTGGATCCGCTTACCGTTCGCTTCGAGATACCGGGCGATGCACAACGTCTCGTCCACGGCGTCTCGGGGCAGTGGATGGGTGAAGTCGATGACAGCGGGCGGGGGAGGCAGCGACAGCCCCATCGACAGCGTGCCGTCGAGAGACGAGCCGACCAAGCGACCGTGATCGAGGTCGAATACCACGTCACCGATGCGTAGCTCGACCGATTGAGCGTGACGGAGGTGGTCGATCATCCGTTGCCGCCGGATGGCCCCGGCGAGGGCTTGAGCCCGGTCGCGGACCGATGCCGCTTCTTCGAATCGTTGAGCGCGGGCGAGCGTAAGCATCCGTTCGCGCAGCGGGGTCAGCAAGACGTCAGGCTCAAGACCGAGGCCGCGGTGCACCATTGCGACTGCGTCGGCATAGCGAGATTCATCGGCGGTTCCAGCGCACGGACACGCAGCAACGCCGAGTTGGGCGGCCGTGCATTCGGTGGCATCAGTCGGTGCGACGAAGCGTCGACCGAGTCGTGCGGTGCATCGTCGCAGCGGTACGACCGACTGGATTGCCTCGATCACCAGATTGGCCATGGTCCGTGACGGCAATGGACCGATGTGCAAACCGTGTGGTTTTGGATCCTTCACAATCGCAAGTCGGGGCCAGGCTTCTTCCGTCGAGAGTCGGACGAAGCAGTACTTGTCCCACGTCGTGCCCTGTTTGTTGTACCTCGGTTTCAGGTGATGGAGGTAGCGCAGTTCGAGCACACCCGCCGTCAGCGGGTCTGTGGTCTCGACATGGCTGATCTGGTTGGCCTCGCGCAACATCGGGCCGATCTTGCGGCGGTCTTCGCTGCCGAAGTAACTGCGGACACGCTGTCGAAGGTTGGTGGCCTTGCCGACATACAGCACCTCGCCTCGCATGTCATGAAACAGGTAGATGCCCGGAGTTCGTGGCAACGTGTTCGTCAGCTTCAGTTTGGCGACCTGCGGATGGCCCCCGATCTTTGGCAGCAACTGCAAATCGTCGAGTCCGAGGACACCAAAGTGGGCTGCCCGCTCGAGGAGCATATGGAGGAGATCGGCGGTTGCGAGCGCGTCATCGAGGGCGCGGTGGCTTGGTTGATGGTCGAGGCGGAAACGGCTGGAGAGTGTCGCCAGGCGGCAGTCCGGGACCTCGTCGCGTACCAATCGCCGGGCGAGTGCCAGCGTGTCGATCACGATGTTCGCCAGGTTCGGGCGTCGGGAGCGGATGAGTGCCGCGTTCAGGAAGCCAACATCAAATCGAACGTTGTGCCCAACGATCACGCTGTCTCGACAAAACTCGAGCAGGCTCGGCAGTACGGTCTCGATGCGTGGCGCAGGGATGACCATTGCATCGGAGATTCCGGTGAGAATCGTGATCAACGGTGGGATCGCCCTGCCCGGGTTGATCAACGTCTGGAACGTGCCGAGACACTCGCCGCCGCGGACCTTGATCGCGCCGATCTCGGTGATGACGTCGGTATTCCGATCGCCGCCGGTGGTTTCGAGGTCGATCACGCAGAACGTGACGTCGCACAGTGGTGTCCCCAGGTCATCGAACGTACGTTGCATCCAGACAGAAGACCACGAACGTTCGTTCGCTGTCAAGAACAGTCGTTCGACTGCGCGGCGGTCGGCACAATTCTCGTCGCCGGTACGATCGTTGTCGTGACGGATGGCGACGACGCGAGCGAGGTCGAACCGATTCGAACGGTCGATATGCCGAGCGTTCCCGACGCAGCGCTGCGTTCGGCTCTCGAGTTTGCAGTGTTGCTATCAGCCGCTGCCCAGAAGCGTCGGCTCGCCCTCGATATTCCGGCTGGAATCAAGCCGTACCTGAAAGTCGATCGCCTCGACGCGGGCGGGCTTCGCAACGTGCGCCGGGCACTCGTCGACGAACCGTCGTTTCGTGGTGCTTTGTGTGCTGGCGATGTTGCGGGATTGGTCGACGAAATTGGCGCAATGTGGTTGAGCCGACCCGACGGATGGGAGGTGGACATTCGCCGCCTCCTCGCCGTCAAACAAAGCGACGCAGCCGAGACGTCGGCCAAAGTCGCGCTCCGCAAGGAAGTGAAGCGACGCGAGGCTGCGGAGCAGATCGCCGCTCGGTCGGTCGCCGAAGCGATTGTCCTCCGCGAAGCAGTCGCTCGCGAAACCAGGCTTGCCCGACAGGCTGACGTGCGAGCCATCGAGGCGACCGGTCAGGTTGCAGCCCTGCGCGACGAGATTGCCGGGTTGCACCTCAAGGCGAGTCGACTGCGTGTCGCACGCGATGCCGAGGCCGCTCGGGCGACCCACGCAGAGTCGCAAACCGCAGCGATGATCGGTCGCCTCGACGAGGTCGAGCGGATTCGTGACGAACTGCTCGCTGGACGGCACGATCCGTCGGGCGACCAGGTCGGGGTCGCCACGGCCAACCAGGCAACGGGACCGCGGCCGCCACGACCTCACCGCCGGCGACCGATTCAGATCCCCGGTGGCCTGTATGACAACTCGGTTGCCGCAATCGAGCACGTCTTGCGGGTGGCCGGTGTGTGCGTAGTCGTCGATGGCTACAACGTCGCCAAACTGGCCTGGCCGCATTTGGAGTTGATCGATCAACGTGAGTGTTGCATCGAACTGCTGGAGGACCTGGCTCGCAGACTCGGCACTGACTTTCGGATCGTGTTCGACGGTGCCGACGTCGTCGGAGCATCGTCGCGGCGGCGTCTTGTTCGGGTCCAATTCTCGCCGGCCGGCGTGAGTGCCGACGACGTCATTCGCGACGAAGCGCAAGCCCTTCCACAGAGCACCCCGCTGGTCGTGGTCACCAGCGATCGCGCCATCGCCACTGATGTTCGAGCGATGGGCGCCAACGTCGTCACGGCCGACGCGCTGCTCGCTGCTGCTGGACGCAACGTGCCGCGTCCTCAGGGCGACGGTAAGTAGATCAAGGCGACGAGCACCTTGCCCTCGGCAACGAGTGAACCGACCGACTGCAACTGCGGATCATCGAACGCCGACCGGTCGAGAACCAAGATGCTGAAGATGTCATCGTTCGGTGCCGTATACACGGCTTGGGTGCCGCCGGGAATTGCTTCCTGCTCGCCGAGATATGCGAAGTTGCGAGCCTCAAGCGCCGGTCGATACGCGGCGAGGACCTCCGTCATCAAGAGATCGCTGGTCCGAATCTCGGCGTACAGATCGGTGACAGCAAAACCTAGTGCAGCGGCCAACTCCGGCGCATCCGTGATGGCGTCGATGCCGTCGGGTACTGGCAGCGAGTCCCACCACGGCGGTCGTTCGATTTCAGGATCGGAGCCACATTCTGTACCAACGTCTGGCAGGGCGAGCCGGGTCAGCACGGCAGCCTCGGCAGCGGTCACGCAGTTCGACACGAGCAGCTGACCGTGGCCCGGCCCGGAGTATGTGATCAACCGAGCAGTGGGGCCCATCGCCGCAGTCATTTCCTCCGCCCAACGAAACGGAGTTGCCGGATCGTGCAGCCCGCCGACGACAGCGACTGGCGCTGCACCATCGAACCGAATGGTGCTGATTGGTTGGCTGGGCATCAGGTCGATGCATCCATCGCCATTCGCCAGGTCATCGGCGCGGATCGTTCGGCCGAAGCGTGGCGCGAGTGCCCGGAGTCGGTCTGCAAGCGCTTCGGCGTCGACTGGTGGAGTCGCCTCGATGCCGCTCGCGCAGTTGATGATCTTGTTCGACTGCTGCAGTGTGGCGTACGTGCCGTCTGAATCACGCGAGAAGAATCCATCGGCAAGGCGGAACAATCCGCTCGGGTCGCCATTGGCCGCCATTGCGAGTGCGGAGCCCAGTACCGGCCAGTCGATCTCGCTGTACAACGCTGCCCGCGTCGCCCGTTCCAGCAGGGCTTGATTGGCCGCTCGACCATCTTGACCGATGATCGGGGAATCATCGAGAAGCTGGCGAAGATCGTCCCATGCGTCTGCGACCTGGCCGCTGTTGTCGGCTGGACCAGCGAATGAGCAGGTCGCGTCGGCGCACCACGCAGCCCATTCGTCGAATGCCTGCTCGAAGCCGACGAGTTGAGTGGTGTATTGCTCTTCGACGGTGTCGCCGGTGGGCTCGAACGCGGAATCGAGAACCATTGCTCGCACGTGCTCGGGGAACATCGTTGCGTACACCGCACCGAGGTAGGTGCCGTAGGAAATGCCGAGGAAGCTGATCTGGTCGTCACCGGTCGCTGTCCGAATTCGATCGATGTCGCGAGCGGTGTTGCTCGTCGAATAGAACTGAAGTGTGTCGCCATACCGCTCTATGCAGGCATCCGCAAAGACGCGCCTCGATTCTTCGAGGAATGCCTGCTCCTCGGCGGTGTCTGGGGTGTCGTCGGGATACGCGTAGGCATCGAGTTGTTCGTTGGTCAGGCACCGCAAGCCGGCTGACCGATCGACGCCACGGGGATCGAAGCCGATCAGGTCGAACTGCTCGAGGCCGAGTTCGCCCGCAATCGTTGCACCCCCCGACGCGACGTAGTCGAACCCCGAGCTGCCGGGTCCGCCTGGATTGAACACGATCGCGCCGATTCGATCGGCCGCAGATGTCGGATACATCACGAGGGCGAGGTCGATCGACGACCCGTCTGGATCGTCGTAGTCGAGCGGAACCGACAAGGTCGCGCAGCGGAGGCGATCATTCGTCGCGACGTCGTCGTCGCAGGAACTCCAGTTGAGCTGTGCCAGACCAGCATCACCCGGCACGGCGTTATCGGAACCCTGCGTCGCCGCCACCGTCGTCGACGATGTCGGCGATGTCGGCGATGTCGGCGATGTCGCCAACTCCGCATCCGAGCCGCTGCATGCAGCAACGAGCACAACGGCCGTCACCGCGACGGCCGTGAGGCGAAGGCGAACGGCGGGCATCGGTGGAACGCTATCGAAACTCTGTCACAGGCTTCTGTCAGGGTTTGCCCCGGGTGGTTCCTCCCTGATCGCCACCTGGACAAGTGAGCCCAGCCATGAACAGCATCATCATCGATTGCGACGAATGCGTCATGCGTTCCACCGACGCGTGCTCGGATTGTCTCGTGACCCACATGCTTTCCAGACCCGACGAGCGCAGCTTTGCCGACGGCCCCGACAATGCCAGCCGGCCGCAGTCAGAAGCGATCGTCTTCGACATGGCGGAACACCGAGCGGTGCGTTGGTTTGCGGAAGCGGGATTGGTGCCTACGCTTCGCCATCGTGCAGCGTCGAGCCCCTGAGATCCCGGTGACGGATGCTGCATACATGGATTCGCTTCGTTCGCTGGCCAGTCGCTGTGGGCTGGATCACATCGGCGTTGCTCCGGCAGCGGTGATGCAGCGGGCACGCGACGCGCTCCTCGAGCGAAAGCGTGCAGGCCTGAGCGACACGATGGAGTTCACGTACCGCAACCCGTTGCGTTCGACTGAACCTGATCGGGCGGTAGCAGGAGCACGGTCGATGCTGGTCGCAGCTCGCAGCTACGTCCTCGATGCTCCGCCGATGCCCGCTGGTCCCTTTGCGTCGGTCGCCAGATACGCGTGGGTAGATCACTACGAACCACTTCGGTTCGGCCTCGCCAACATCGTTCGCAAACTACGCGCTGACGGATTCAAGGCGGTGGCGTTCGCAGATGACAATTCGGTCGTCGACCGTGAGGCGGCTTGGTTGGCCGGACTCGGCTGGTTTGGCAAGAACGCCAACATTTTGCTACCAGGATTGGGAAGTTTTTTCGTGCTCGGTTCGGTGATCACCACCGCACCCCTCGTGGCTGCAGAAACAGTCGTCGCCGATGGCTGCGGTTCGTGCACCAGATGCATCGACGGGTGTCCAACAGGCGCAATCGTGGCCGCCGGAGTAGTCGACGCCGGCCGCTGTTTGGCGTGGCTGCTGCAACGTCCCGGGGTGTTCCCCCGTGAGTTCAGAGCAGCACTTGGTGATCGGATCTATGGATGTGACGAGTGCCAGACGGTGTGTCCGCCAACGATGCGTTTCGAGCGGCGAACCGAGCCCGATGTCAATGATCACGCACAAGCATGGGTGCCGCTCGTCGAACTCCTGAGGTCGGACGACCAGCAGATCTTGTCGTCGTACGGGCGGTGGTATCTCGCCGACCGTAGCCCGATCTGGCTGCGCCGAAACGCGCTGATCGCGCTTGGAAATTCGCGTGCCTACGCAAACGATGAACGCGTCGCCAGCGTGCTCAGGGACTACCTTGAACATGCCGAGCCGCTGCTTCGGGCCCACGCCGTGTGGGCCGCCGCTCAGCTTGGTCTCGATCACATGCTGCCGTACTCGGACCCCGACCCACTCGTCAGCGACGAACTCGACCACGCCGAGCGCAGTCGTCGCAGTCGTCTTGAGAACGGTTCGCCGGGCGAATGAAGCACCTCCTCGTCACGAACGATTTCCCGCCCAAGATTGGCGGCATCCAGTCACTGCTCTGGGAGTGGTGGCGGCGCCTTCCTCCGGAATCGTTTGCAGTGCTCACCAGCCCGTATGCCGGCGCTGCAGCATTCGACCGGGCCCAACCGTTCCGAATCGATCGGGTTCGAGAGCCAGTGTTGTTGCCGCATCCATTGATGGTCCGACGGATCAATCAGATGGCTGACGAGATCGGTGCCGACCTGGTTGTACTGGATCCGGCGTTGCCCATTGGACTCGTTGGACCGTCACTGAAGTTGCCCTACGATC
>JANOQU010000532.1:0-13984 GCA_031422355.1 Actinomycetes bacterium | reverse complement strand
GGCCGGTCAAGACCGGTTGCGGGCGTGGATCTTCAGGGGTGGCCGGACGCATGACTCACGGCCGGTCCTGCAGGTTGCGACCGTGTTCGCCGCAGCGGTCTACGGCGGATACTTCGGTGCCGGCCTGGGCATCATGTTGATCGCCGTACTCGGGCTTTTCTCGGACCTGGAGTTCAAACGACTCAATGCGATCAAGTTGCTACTCGCGTTCACGGCCAACTTGGCTGCGGCGACTTTCCTGTCGTTCTCGGGCAAAGTGGAATGGACGCTGGTGGCCGTCATGGCTCCGGCCGCTCTCCTCGGCGGAAATCTCGGTGGCCGCGTCGCGACCGTGGTCTCGCCGAAGAAGATGCGGGCGTTCGTGATCGTGTTCGGAGTGATCGTGTCCATCATCTATTTCGTCAAGAACTGAGGAAGTCCATGGGTCGAGCTCGTTGGCCGGCAATCGGCGGAATCATCGGTCCTGCAGGTTTCATCGGTGCGTGGGTCGCCGGCGCGATCATCAGCGACGACCTGTCGCCGATCCACGACGCGATCAGCCGGCTCGCTGCGACGGGCGCCGAGACTCGACCGTTGATGACGTCCGGTTTCGTCGTCTTCGGGATCGGGTTGCCCGTGTATGCCTTGGCGCTACGGCGCCATGTGCCGGGAGCGGCCTGGATCACCGCAGCAGCGACGGGGCTGAGCACGATTGGCGTCGCGCTGGCACCACTCGATCGATCGTCTGCGGTCGACACCCTGCATGGCGTGTTCGCCGGACTCGGATATCTCACCCTTGCGGCAACGCCACTGCTCGCCGTTGTCCCGCTCCGTCGGATGGGGCACAAGCGGCTCGCTCGTCTTGGCCTGCTTGCCGGAACGGTCTCGGCGACATCGCTCGTCCTCAGCCTGACCGGCCTCCCGACCGGACTGTTTCAACGCCTCGGCCTGACCGCCGGCGACATCTGGGTCGCGACATCTGCCGTCGCGATGCTCACCTGTCGCCGTGAAGTGTCCGACTGATCACGCCCAAACAGGAGTGAATTGTCGGTCAGCCCTGAGAGGTCAGCCGACCGAGGTGCCTGTGAGTTCGGCTTCGTCGTCAGCGAGTGACCGACGTTCGCCGCCGACGCGTACCGCAGGCTGAGGCAAGAAACCCTCTTCGGCGATCACACGAGCGGTCGCATCTCGGATACTGGTGCGAACTAGATCCAGCCCCTTCAGGCCGGGAAGAGCATCGATCCGGTCTTCGATCCGGTCGATCAATTCCATCCCGTCGCCCGTGCCAAACAGGTATGCGGTCGCGAATGCCGTCTCGATCTTGGGCACGTCCCCGTTACCGACGGGTGCCCATTGGTGGCGCAGAAACCACGATGTCACCTTCTGCGCCCGGCGGTCGTCCTGCAACATGTCTCTGGCGAAACTGGCGTAATAGCCCGCATGGCGACCCTCTTGACGCATGATCCGGCCGAGCAATTCAGTGAGCATCGGGTGATCGGCGATCGCGGCGAGTCGGTTGTATGCGGCGTTCGCGGTCCATTCGTTGATTGCCCCCCACGTCATGTGGACAGCCGGAAACTTTCGCACACCATGGCCGAGCAGCCAGAAGATCGCTGGGCTCCAGAAGAGGTAGCGCTTGTTGAGTCGGCGCATCTCGGTCAGCCGCTCGTCGTGGGCCGGCCAGTCATGCATCGCGAGGATCCGCCCGAGCGCATTGCCATGCCAGTACTCCTCGTAGTTCCAAAGGGTCAGAAAGCCGGTGAACTGAGGGTCCTTCCATGCGGGCATCATCAGCAGTTCGCGGGTGTACAGCACGGTCTGGTACTCGATGTCGTGCATGTACGAGATGCAGCGCAGGATGTCGGGGGTCAGCGGCTGAGCACGAAACGCTTCGAAGTCGATGTCATCGGTCTTGAGCCGACCACCCTGTTCCTCGAATTTTTGAAGACTGATTGCCATGACACTTCTCCGTCACGAGACGATCCCTGGATGGAGGTTATCGACCAAGAGATTGACTACTACTGGTTGAAAATTGCCGAAGGGGGCGACGTCTGCCGACGTCACCCCCTCCGGATGGTTCGCTTGAAGATCAGGCAGCGACTGCCATGTCCAACTTGCCGAAGGTGTCCGGCACTGGGTACTCGCCAAGCACGAACAGCAGAATTGCTGCGTGCTGGAAGTCGATGATCTGGATCGATCCGGCCAATGTGATTGCGTCCTTGTCGGTGAGGACAGGGATCGCGCTCTGGTAGGTCGCGGCTGCGATCTGCTCCAGCATGAGGGCCAACTTGGCAGCTCCACCGACATCGGTGACGGCCGCAAAGGCTTCGTCGACGACCGGCTTGAGCGTCGCATTCGGCTCGGTGACCTGTGGTGCACCCGCGGCTGCGAGCACTTCGTTCCACTTGTCCAGCTGCTCTTGGTGCTGAGCCATTGCAACGGTTACGAACTCTGCAACTGCCGGTGGAACGTCGCCAAGGGCGCCCGCGCCGGCGGCTTCGAGAGCCGCTGCGTACGTGCCAACTGCGAGCACTTCGAGACCGGCCGCAAGCGTCGCGATCTTGCCGTCGGTGGCAGCGCCGTCGTCGGCCGCGGTGGTGTCACCAGTGGTCGGCGCGGTGGTGTCACCAGTTGGCGGTGCCGTGGTTGCAGCGGTGGTGTCACCGGTTGGCGGTGCCGTGGTGGCAGCGGTGTCCTTGTCGTCAGAGCCGCATGCCGCAGCAACGAGCGCGGCACCGATGAAACCGGCGCCAGCCAACAGTCGGCGACGGCTGAATGGACCCTGGGCCATCGCAGCGAGCGACGGATCGGAGCCGATGTCGGCTTGGTTCTTGATGGTGTTGAGGGTCTTCATCAGAGGGCTCCTTCTTCTGGCGGGCTGGCCATGGTCGTGCCTTGGAAGGCGTCGGGGAACGCAACGCTGCCGGCGGCTGCCGGAAGAGCTGCGACGTCGGTTGGGATTGCGATGAGGGCTTCTCCGCCACCGGCAAGCAGTGCGGCGACGGCACGCAGTACCGCGAGGTGCTGTGATTCGACGCCCATGACGCTGGCCATCAGTCCCATCGACGTCTTGTCGGTGAACATGTTGAGATCGTTGAGGTAGGTCTCGGTCGCGACCTGCTCCAACGTCGCGGCCAGGTCGACAACCTTGGCAGCGTCGGTCAGGGTCGGCACGGCGTCATCGACGATCGGGCCGTACTTCGGGTTCGGGTTCTCTTGGACCGTTCCGCCGAGCGCCTTGGTCTGGGCCTGGAAGGCCTGACGATGCTCGTCGTGCTGGCTCATGGTCATCTCAGCGAATGCCTTGACGATCGCGTTGCCATCAGCGATGAACGGCAGCGTGAGGGCTGCGCCGTAGGTCGCGACAGCCAGGATCTCCAGCGACGAAGCCGTCTGCAAGATCTGGATGTCGAGGGCCTCGTCAGCGGCAACCGGGCGAGCCAGGATGCTGGAGACGGCGGCGCCGATGACACCGGCACCGGCAAGCATGCCGACCTTGGTGCGCATCGAGAGACGGGACTGTTCGAGCGCCCGGATCTCGTCAGGGGTGATGATCGCGCTCTTGCGGCGGTCATTCGCGTGATCCCGAAGGTCGGGTAGCACGATCCTGGCCTGACGCATCGCGTCGGATTGCTGGTCTTGGGATTCCTCAATCAATTCGTGGAGACGCTTCTCGTCGACACTCATGTGACGTCCTTTCGGGTGTGGTTCGGGGGTAACCATCACCGGTAGTTCGTCACGAGATGCGCGCGTGGATGACGTTTATTTCGCAACTGCTTCGGGTACTGATCGACGTCGGTCCAGCACTTTTTCACCCCACGCAACGGCGCGATCGCCAACGCGCCAAACCAGCGGCAGCAACAACCCGGTGGCCGCAACCACGACTCCCATCATGATCAACGTGCCACGCGGTGGGTCGACCAATTCGAAATAGTTGCGGAGCGGATCTGCGATCAGGGTCAACGCGAGGAAGGCTGTCATCGCCGCAATGAGCACGATCTTCCACATCACGAGTGGCTTGGCGACTCGGGCCAGGATCAGGATCGCGCACGACGCGAGCACGATCGTTGCTGTGGTGCGTTCCTTGGCCAGATCCAATCCGTCGCTGTGGCGGGCGATTGTGTACGCCACGAATGTCGAGATCGACGCAAGCAATCCGCCCGGCAGCGCAATCCGAAGCACTCGTCCCAGGAATCCGGCCCGGACCGGCACGTCGTTCGGCGCGAGCGCAAGGAAGAACGCCGGCACCCCGATCGTGAACGTGCCGACCAGGGTGAGATGGCGGGGAAGGAATGGAAACGCTGCGCCGCTGAAGATCGTGCCGAGCGCGAAGAACAACGCATACGTGGTCTTGACCAGAAAGAGGCTGGCGACCCGTTCGATGTTGTTGATCACCCGCCGACCCTCGGCCAGCACCGATGGCAACGAACTGAACGTGCTGTCGAGCAGGACGAGTTGGGCAACGGCCCGCGTCGCCTCTGATCCGCTCGCCATCGCGATCCCGCAGTCGGAATCCTTGAGCGCAAGCACATCGTTCACCCCGTCGCCCGTCATGGCCACGACGTGTCCGCGGGATTGCAGCGCCCGGACCATCGCCCGCTTCTGATGCGGGGTGACCCGGCCAAACACCGTGGATCGGTCGAGCGCATCGGCGAGATCGCTTTCGTCGTCCGGAAGGTTGCGGGCGTCCACAAGGTTCTCCGCGCCGGCCAGGCCGACTCGACGCCCGACAGCCCCGACGGTGCGCGGGTTGTCACCGGAGATGACTTTCAGCGTGACCCCTTGGGCAGCGAAGAATCGCAGCGTCTCCTCGGCATCGGGGCGGATCTGATCCTCGAGCATCACCAATGCCGCAGGGGTGAGGTCGCCAGGCAGAGTTTCGCCGGACAGGCCCTGAGTGCTTGAAGCGAGCAACAACACCCGCTTGCCGGCATCGGCTGCGGCATCGACCCGGTTGGCGATCTCGTCGTACGCGGCACCCGCAAGCACCATTTCCGGTGCCCCGAATATCCACGTGCCCTTGTCGGTGAACGATGACGCGCTCCACTTACGCGCCGACGAGAACGCGACGGACGCCGTGGTCTGCCAGCCCGGTGCAGCGTCGAATCGGCCCTGCAGCGCCCTTTGGGTTGCGTTCGGATTCGGGTCCGACCACGCAATTGCTGCGAGTGCCGTTTCGACTTCGGCCTGCCCGGGACCGTTGTCGCCGAACAGTTCGAGACTGGCCAGATCCATTGCGCCCGACGTGATCGTGCCGGTCTTGTCGATGCAGATCACATCGACCCGAGCCAACACTTCGATCGCGGGCAGTTCCTGGACGAGCGTGCGTTTGCGCGCCAGACGGACAACACCAACGGTGAATGCGACGCTGGTCAACAGAATCAATCCCTCTGGCACCATCGCAACCACGCCTCCGACGGCTGACACGAGCCCGTCTCGGATACCTTCGTCCTCTCGGCTGAGTTGGCTGATGAACAGGCCGATCCCTGTGGGCACCAGAGCCCACGTGACGAGCGTGACGATCCGGTCGATCGAGGCCCGAAGTTCGCTGTGGACGAGGGTGAACTTGCGCGCCTCCTCGGCCAGTTGGGCGGCATATGCGTCGGCGCCGACCTTGTTGACTTCGGCCCGGCCATTGCCGGCAACGACGAAGCTGCCCGACAGGAGCACATCGCCAGGTTGCTTGACGATCGGGTCGGCCTCGCCCGTGAGTAACGACTCATCGACCTCGAGGTTGCTGCCGATCAACAGGATGGAGTCAGCCACGATCTGCTGGCCCGGCAGCAAATCCATGATGTCGTTCATCACCAATTCGTTCACTGCCATCGGCACGACCGCGCCATCGCGTACGGCATTGACTTTGGGTGCATTGACGACGGTGAGTTGATCGAGCGTTCGTTTGGCACGCAGTTCTTGGATGATCCCAATTGCGGTGTTGGCGATGATCACGCCGCCGAACAGTCCGTCGCGGTAGGCGCCGCAGGCCATCACGATCGCAAAGAGGATGCCGATCAGCGCGTTGAAACGGGTGAACACGTTGGCTCGGATGATCTCTCGGATCGTGCGAGACGGCGCGTCTGGCACATTGTTGACTTCGCCCCGAGCCACGCGTTCGGCGACTTCGGCGACGGTCAGTCCGCGCTCAGCCCGATCAGGCGCGGTCGGATCGGGAACAACGCTGGTGTCGGTCACCGCAGGATCGTACCCGCCTGCCGCCGGACGGACGTCGCCGGTAGCGTCGACCTCATGCGTTTCGAGACCCGTCGCCGCAAGCGACGCCGCGAGGCACTTGATCAACCGTTTTCCGACGAATGGCGTGTACTTCTGCGCCGCCGTTGGCCGATGTGGGCGCGGTTCACCGATGACGAGCGCGCTCGGATGGAAGGGCTGATCCAGGCGTTCGTCTTCGACATCCGCTGGGAGGCCGCCAAAAACTTCGTGCTGACCGAGTCGATGCAGGTTCTGATCTCGGCCCAGGCATGCCTACTGATTCTGGAACTCGACGCCGATTCCTATCGCGGTGTGGGTTCGATCATCGTCCATCCGAGCACCGTTGTACTGACCGGGCCACGCTCGACGGGGAACGGAATGGTCAGCTCAGAGCCGTATCGGATCGACGGTCAGGCCCATTACGGCGGCCCGATCATCGTCTCCTGGGACGCAGTTTCCAGCGACGCACGTCACCCGATTCGGGGCCACAACGTGGTGTACCACGAGTTCGCCCACAAGCTGGACATGCTGGATGGCACCATTGACGGAACCCCGCCATTGGTGATCGGTGACGCCCGCACCCGGTGGATCGAGGTCTGTGGTCGCGAGTACAAGTCGATCCGCAATGGCACGAGCGGGGGATTGCTGCGCGACTACGGCGGGACGGATCCAGGCGAGTTCTTTGCAGTTGCGACTGAGATGTTCTTCTCACGCCCCGTCGAACTCTTCGCCCAGAAACAGGATCTGTACGAGGTGCTGGCCGACTTCTACCGCCAGGACCCGGCCGCCAGGTTCCCCCCGCCAATCCCGCCAGCGCCGAACTCTGCGACTTCATCGCCAGCGTCAGCAACGGTCTCGTTCATCCGGACCCCGCCGCCTGCCCCCCGCCTCTCTCACTGACGCCTCGGGCTGTGGAGGGTTTGGCGTACGCGCGTGAGCGGTCACGAAACCCTCCACAGGACGGGTGTGGAGGGTTTGCGGTACGCGCCTGGGCGGTCATGAAACCCTCGACACGACCGGTGCCGAGGGTTTGCTGCCACTGTCGGCGATGAGATCGGCGGCAACTTTTGCGGCGACGATCACGCCGATGGCCAGCACGCTTGCGGGGACGCCAATCGTGCCGGCCAGCAACGAAGCCACCAGAACTGCGCCAGCCGCGCCGTACCCGACGATGTCGGCGGTCCGCTGGTTCTCGTGAGCGAGTGTCCGCAGGACGGCGAGGATCAACATCGTTGCAGCGATTGGAATGCCGATCGTCAACGCCGTGCCGATGTCGCCGAGGGCGAAGTGGCCGGCGGTCTCTGAGCCAGGGTCGTCGGCCGGTCCGTGAGCTGTGCTCCATTCGGCAGCGACGGCGATGCCAGCGCCGAATGCAGCGATTGAGGCGAACAACCCGTAATGGATGTAGCCCCAGATGAAAGCTAGGTGCGGTCGAACCGCCAGCATCTCACCAGCCGACATTCGGAAGTACGTCCACCACAGGCCGAACATTGCGAGCAGCGCGGCGATCGCGATGAGGACGAGTTCGCCAGAGACCCCGCCCTCGGCGATCGCACTGTTCAACGCCACGAATGCCGACAGGATGCATTCGCCGAGGACGATGATCGTGAACAGGCCGTATCGCTCCGCGATGTGCTCCGGGTGCCACGGTGTGCTGGTCCGGCTGCTCTGGGTTCGTTCGGTCCAGATCGGGATCAGAATTTCGATTGCGACGAGGACGACGAAACTTGGGTAGCCGAGCGAGTCGGGTAGGAAGAGCCGACCGATCCAGCCGAGCTGGATGACGAAGATTGCGAATGCGTAGCGGCGAGCGACCGCTCGGCCCTGTTCATGTTGCGCGGCAGCGCGCAGCCACTGCGCGACCATCGCCACTCTCATGAAGATGTAGCCGATGGTGATGACCTTGAAGTCGCCATCGAATGCAAGGTCGACGCCTGACGCAAGGATCAGGACTCCAACGATCTGGAGCAGCGTGAGCAAGCGGTAGGGCACGTCGTCGGTGTCGTAGGCGGATGCGAACCAGGTGAAGTTCATCCATGCCCACCAGATCGCGAAGAAGACCGACAGGTACGCGCCGATCCCATCGGCGACGTGTCCGGCGGCGAGGTCGTGGTGCAAATGGGCCGCGGCCTGCGACACGGCGACCACGAAGCAGAGGTCGAACAGCAATTCCAATGGTGTTGATGCCCGGTGCGGTTGAGCGGGGTCACGCCCCGTCATCATCGTGGTCACAGCCATCGCAGCCTCGGTTCGGATTCGGTCCGGATGGGCAGGTCATCGGCAACGGTTGACTCGCAATTCGGGCACCAGACCCGGGTTTCGAGGGCGGTGCCGCACACGTCGTGAACGACCGCTTCACCGCCGCTGCGCCGCGCCGCCCATGTGGCCAAGCCAGCCAGAACGCTTGCGAGCTCGCGTCCCGACTCGGTGAGGTCGTAGACGTATCGCCGCGGCCGGTCGCTGTATGGCGTGGCGTTGACGATGCCGTCGCGCTCCATCCGACGCAATCGATCCGTGAGCACGTTCGGAGCGATGCCAGCCCCCGCGCCTCCGCCTCTGTCTGTGACGCCGCCTGCCAGTTCAGTAATCAAGTCGCCGAACCGGCGAGGCCCGTTGGCCAGCGCGGCCAGGGTCAACAGCACCCACCGGTCCCCGGCGACGTCGGTGGCCCGTCGAAGGCCGGTCGAAATTCCACTCATGTTGAAATCCCACTCATATTGAAATCCCACTCATGTTGAAATCCACTCATGACGACAGTGTGGCCGTTGCGATGCATTCGGGGAAGTGTATAGTCACTTGCAAATAACAAGTGACTAGGGAGAATGGAAGCCATGGAAGACCCAGTGAAGGAACTTCAACACGCAATCCAAGCCATCTCGTGCAACGCTGGCGGGTCCGTCGTGAGTATCGGTCGCAACGGCCGGGGCACGGGCTTCGTGATTGCGGCCGGTCGGGTAGTCACCAGTGCCCATAACCTTCGTGATCAAACGGTGTCGGTCACCTTTGCCGATGGCCGAGCGGAGCAGGGCTCCGTTCACGGCGTCGATGCCGATGGCGACATCGTCGTGATCGCCGTGGACACCGGCGATGTAGCGCCGCTCGCCTTCGCCGAGGCTCTGCCGGACGTTGGCGCGGCGGTCGTCGCCCTCGGCCGTGGCGGGCATCGCGGCCGGGCCACGATTGGATTCGTCAGCAGTTCGGACAACGCGTTCCATGGTCCGCGTGGTCGAGTCGTGAAGGGCGGCATCGAGCACACTGCACCATTGGCTCGCGGTTCCTCCGGCGGACCCGTCTTCGACCTCGACGGTCAGGTCGTCGGGATCAACACCCACCGAGTCGGCGACGGCTTCTACCTCGCTCGGGCGGCTGACGACGCGCTGAAGAGCCGGATCGCCGAGTTGCTCGATGGCCGTTCGCCGCAACGGCGAACACTCGGCGTGGCGATCGCTCCGCCCAAAGTTGCGGCAGAGATGCGCCAGGCGGTCGGTCTCGCGGAGCGGGCAGGGCTGCTCGTGCGCGGTGTGGAGGACGGTGGCCCGGCGGCAAGAGCCGACGTCCGAGTGGGCGACCTGCTCGTACGTCTCGGTGAAATCGACCTCGACAACGTCGATGCGTTGGCTGACGGCTTGACCGAACTCACGTCGGATTCGGTCGAGGTCGGTGTGGTGCGTGGCTCCGACGAAATGACCCTGACGGTCAGCTTCACAACGCCAGACTGACCGCCCGGTTACCGGTAGGCGTCAGCCTGAATCGTGTACAGCTCCGCGTACTGGCCGCGGCGGGCCATGAGTTCATCGTGGCTGCCGACTTCAACGACACGCGCACCGTCGAGCATCACGATCAAGTCGGCCATCCGAACGGTCGAGAAGCGATGTGACACGAGCACCGTCACCCGTCCGGTTTCGGAGTCACCTGATCCACCGCCGAGCTTTGCGAGCGTCGCGTACCGCTCGAAGAGTGCATGCTCGGTTTCGGCATCGAGGGCAGCGGTTGGCTCGTCGAGCACCATCACCAACGGGTCGTCGCGCATGAAGCCGCGCGCCAGTGCCAGCTTCTGCCACTGGCCAAAGGACACCTCGACGCCTTCGTCCCACGTCGGGCCGAGTTGGGTCTCAAGGCCGTAGGCGAGTCGCTCGATCAGGTCGTCGGCGCCGGCTCGACCGACAGCGGTGTCCACGGCTTGGTGGTCGTCGAGGCGAGGTTCGTCGCCGACGCCCACCGATGATCTCGCCCGAAACTCGAACCGGAAGAAGTCCTGGAATGCGCCGGCGAGGCGGGTCCGCCATTGCCCGTTCGGCATCGTCGAGATGTCGACTCCGTCTGCCAGAATCCGACCGCTGTCTGGCGAGTACATCCGGCACAGCAGTTTGACAAGCGTGCTCTTGCCGGCACCGTTCTCGCCGACAGCGGCAACCACGGTCCCGGCCGGTAGGAACAGCGACACGTCATCGAGCACGAGACGGGCGGTTCCGGGATAGCGGAACGACACGTGCTCGAACCGGATGCCTTCGACCAACCGAGCAGGCACCGGTTGGTCGGCGCGGGCCTCATGAGAGGCAACGAAATCTTCCAACCAGCACATCCGTCGAGAGCCGTCGAGCCAGAAGCCGCGGAGGAAACCCAGTTCGCCGACAGCAGCCCCGATGTAACCGGACAGTCTGCCGCCGGCCACCAGCACGAGCAATACATCGCCAACCGAGCCAGCGGGCGATGCACCCGTCGCCCGATCCGCGACGAACACGACTGCTCCGATGTAGCCGCCGGCGAACAGCAGCCAGCCCAGCGACTGCCACGCAGCGGTTGCCCATTTGGCGGCCGCGATGGGCTCGTACCAGCCGTCCGCAGCAGCGCGGCGTCGTTGGATCAGACGCGAACCGGTGCCGCTCACGCGCACCTCCTTGGCAGGGGCCGCAGTCGACCCAAGCGTGAACAGATGTCTGGCCAGGCGCATCTTCGGGGCGACACCTTCCTCCACCTTTCGCTCGACAGCGGGCCGCCACGTTGCCATCGCAACAGTCGGCACGGCGAACACACCGAGCAGCGCAAGCGTCGGGTGAATCGAGACGAGCAACGCAACGGTGAACGCGAGTCGCAAGGTCCAGCCGAGCGTCGAGAACAGCGACTGGAACATGTGCTCGAGCGTGAAGACCTGGTCGCGCAACATCGACAACCGATCCGCATACTCCGGCCGCTCGTGATGTTCGATCGTCGCGACCTCTGCATGGAGTCTGGCGACGTGAGATTCGAGGGCGATCCCAACCCGGTCGCGGAATCGCCGTTCAACCCGTTGAGAGATGATGGTCACCAACCACGTTGCCGCCGACGAGATTGCGAGGCCGATCCCCGCCACAACGATCTTGGTCCGCTCGCCGGCGAGGACCCCGTCGGCAAGGATCTTCAACCAGAGCGCGACGAGTACGTCCGGGATCGCGCCGATGACGACGGCCGCGAACGAGGCAACCAACAGTTTCGGCTCTGATCGATACGACAGCGCGAGACTGCGCCGAAGTGCTGACCAGTTGCTCGGCATCGCAACGGTGTCCGGCGGATCAGAGCGACTCATGGATCACCTCGCCGTCTGCGTCCTCATCGGCCTCGGTGAAGCGTGACGCCTGGAGATCGAACATCGTTTGGTAGCGGCCGTGGAGGGCCATCAGTTCGTCGTGGCTTCCCAGTTCGACGACACGGCCGGCTTCGACGACGCAGATCCGGTCGGCCTGGCGAACGGTGGAGAACCGATGCGACACAAGGATCGTCGTGCAGTGTCGGGTCGCGGCGAGCACTCGTTCGAAGATCTCGGATTCTCCACGCACGTCGAGCTGCGCCGTTGGCTCGTCGAGCAACACGAGACCCGCGCCCATTCGGACCGCACACAGTGCACGGGCCAGGGCGATTCGCTGCCACTGCCCGCCGGAAAGATCGCGACCGCCCTCGTAGCCGCGGGCGAGGATCGTGTCGAGGTCAGCGAGATCTGCAGCACCCGCGTCGGCGAGCGCAGCCAGGATGATGTCGTCGGGCGCGCCGTTCGGCGCGACGTTGTCGCGAAGTGGAAGTTCGTAGCGAACGAAGTCCTGGAACACCGCAGTCACGCGTGATCGCCAGGCTGCAACGTCGAAGTCGCGCAGGTTGCATCCGTCGACCTCGATCGCCCCGGATTGCGGGTCGTAGAGCCGACACAACAGCTTGGCGAGCGTTGTCTTTCCGGCACCGTTCTGGCCGACGATCGCCAGCGATGTGCCGGCTGGAATCGTGACGTCGAATCCGTCGAGAACCGGCCGATTGCTGGTCGGATAGCGAAAGCTGACGTCTCGAAATCGCACGTCGACCGCCGGCATCGTCGCCACTGCCTGGTGCGGGGTGGCTGCGACGTCGAGGGCGCCGATCCGGGCCATCGAAGATGCCAGCCGATTGAGCGCAGCGACCGGTGCCGAGGACGAGTCAAGTGCCCAATTCAGCCCGCCGAACGCGATCGCGCTTGCACCGAACGTGGTCTGCAGAAAGGTGGCGCCGGATCCGAGGTTCGTGTCGCCGTCGGCAATGGATCGTGCAAGCATCACGAACACGAGGCCGTTCGCGGCGAGCACGATTACCAGGCATCCGGCCACCGATTTCTCACGCAGGCGCGTCGCCTCGTACTGCAGGTCGTGCAACTGGCGGCGTGACGCAGCAAATCGATCGATCACCCATTGGGACAGGCCAAACAGCCGAAGCTCTTTCGCCGCCGGGGCATCGACAGCGAGTCGGAAGGCGTAGTCGCTGTGGCGCTGAGCGCTGCGCACGACGTCGGTGTTGCGGTCCTTCCAGACGCCGCTCTCCCGCAGCATCCAATGGGTCGATCCCCACCCGAGAATCAACACGAGCGGTGCCCACCAAGCGAACCCGAACAGGACCAGTGCCGCGGCGAGGCCGCTCAGCAATTGAACGAATCCGGACGCGATGAAATCCATGCTCACGCTGAGCGGAGGTCCGGTGATGCCGAGGTCGAAGTCCCGCGCCATCGTCAGATCGTTCGTCAATGCCGGGTCTTCCAGGTGTCCAATGCCATCCGGGCCGATGCACGCAGCCATCAGTTGATCGTTCAGCCACGCGGAGGTGCGGTTGCCGAGGTTGTTGCCGACCGCTTGATGCAAAGGAGGGATGATCTGGATCAGAACGAATGCGATTCCGACTGCAACGAGTGATGCCGCCAGCGAACCATCGCGTTCCACCGCGCTGATCAATGAACCGCCGGCGATCGCCAGAGCGGCGGGCAGAACGGCGCGCAACGCCAGCAGAACCCACCAAGACGTCGAGAGACCGCGCGAGGCCGAGTGGAGCGCGACGGCGAACTGCCACTCCTGTCGGCCCGTCAGCTTCGATTTCATCGGGCGAATCCTTGCACAGTCGTTTGTCGTTGCAGTGTGGGTGTTTCCGTCGCGACTCGCAGTACCTGCTCGCGTCCCAACTACGGTTCCCCTGATTTTCGAGTGCCATCGGGAGTCATCCGAGGGGGTAGTCAATGAACAGGTTCGAGAATCGTTGCATCATCGTCACCGGCGGTGGCTCGGGAATCGGCCAGGGCACCGTGCTGCGGCTGCTGACCGAGGGAGGCCGTGTCCATGCGATCGACGTCGATGCCCAGGGCTTGCTGGCGACTCAGGCTGCTGCCGCGGACCTCGGGGCCGAGATCGGCGGGCGTCTCACGACCGGTGCCGTCGACATCTCCGACGAGGTGGCCATCGGTGCGCATGTGTTCGAGGCCGTGGATCAACTCGGGGGGCTGGACGTGCTCGTCAATGCGGCCGGAATCTTGCGC
>JANOQU010000531.1:0-3699 GCA_031422355.1 Actinomycetes bacterium | reverse complement strand
GCCAATTCATGGTCGTCCTGGGGACCAGGTAACTGCTGGCGCCGGGACTCCGGAACTACGAAAGTCCGACTCGCCCTACCAGCGCCCAGGTAGGGCATGCCCGACCCCCAAGACACCGGTGCCGATCACCATGGTGCATTGCGGTGAAAACCACGCCCATGTTCCTGAGACTCCCCGTGATACGGGGAACTGCGGGACCATGGGCGTGAAAAGCACCAGGTTCGACCTGATGCCGAGCGGCGAGCCGCCGAGCGTCAGGAGACGCGGTCGGCCACGATCTCGGCCAATGCAGTCACACCGTGTTCCACGGCTACCTGATCCTCCACCGTGAGGCTGACGGCAACGACGAACTCGACCGTGCCGACTCGAACTCTGATCGAGACCTCGCCGCCCAGCCGAAGCAGATAGCCCTCGTCCCACGATCCAGTGAGCGGCTCCCCCAGCGATTCGGGTGACGAACTCGCCAGCGACCCCGGCCATGCGCCGCCCACAGTGACATGGCTCGTCGTGTTCGGCGCAGTCGAGCCGAACAATGTTTCGCCATCCACAAGGAAATGGCAGGAGTACACACTGTCCTTTGGCCCAGCCGACACCGATCCTCCGAACGTCGCTTCGACATCGCCGGCGGACACCACGTCGCAGGCATCCCGACCGCCGAGCGGCTTCTCGCTCGACCCATCAGACGTGACCGGCGTAGCCGCCGTGTCGACTGCCGTTTCGGGGGTGGGCGTTGTATCCGCTGCCGGTGCGGTTGTGGGCGTTGTATCCGCTGCCGTTTCGGGGGTGGACGTTGCATCCGCTGCCGGTGCGGTTTCGGGCGTGGTATCCGCTGCCGGACTCGAGGCGGTAGCGACCGTCGGGCTGGCCGGAGTGGCCTCACCGTCGCTGCCGCAACTGGTCACGAGTGCGAGTGCGAGCACTGCCAACGTTGTCATTTGATTGAACCTCATGGATCCCCCTCGGATCGTGTGTGACAGCAAGAGGGAGCAAGCTGGCGACCGTCTGATACGAATTCGCCGCACGTGCGGCCGACATCGCTTTCGGAGACGGCCCGCCTATGGTTCGTCGATGAGGTCGCTCGGAAACTTCGCTTGGGTGGCGATCGGGGCTTGCATCGCCCTCATCGTCGCCGGCTGCGGCGATGCCTCGTCGGACTCTTCGACGAGTGCGACAGCCGTCGCCAGCACCGCCGCACCGAACCTAGCCAGCACCGACGTCGTCGTGTCGACTCCGTCGCCCCAAACGACCAGCAATCCGTCGCCGCAAAGCACGACCGACACGACCGAAAGCGAGACCGCGGTGAGTGAACCGGGGAGTACTAATACCGGTTTGCAATCGCTGATCGACGACGCAGTGGCTGATCTCGTCGGTCGGTTGTCGATCGATGCTTCAGCCGTGACTGTGCTCTCGGCGAGCGCAGTCGTCTGGTCTGACGGCAGTCTCGGTTGCCCACAGCCAGGCATGAGTTACATCCAGGTAACCGTCGACGGAACGCTGATCGAGTTGTCGACCGGTGACACCGTCTATAGCTACCACTCAGGCGGATCGAGACCGCAGTTCTTATGTGAGACGACGTTCGACGCAACGGCTGTGCCACCGAAAAACACCTGACCAGCGAAACCTGTCGCTAGACGAGGTCGGCGGCGGCCCCGCTGAACTGGGCGTTATAGAGCGCGAAATATGCGCCGCCAGTGGCCAGCAATTCGTCGTGGTTGCCTTGCTCGACGATTTGACCGCCGTCCATGACCAGGATCGTGTCCGCATCACGAATGGTCGACAACCGGTGAGCGATCACGAAGCTGGTCCGGTCCGACCTCAGCGCGTTCATCGCCTTCTGGATCAGGACCTCGGTTCGCGTATCCACCGAGCTGGTCGCTTCATCGAGGATCAGAATCGTCGGGTCGGCCAGGAACGCCCGGGCAATGGTGAGCAACTGCTTCTCACCCGCGCTGACCGTGCCACCTTCATCGTCGAGGATGGTGTCGTATCCGTCGGGCAACGAACGTACGAAGCGGTCGACGTAGGTGGCTTTGGCGGCGTTGAGAATCTCGGCCTCGGTGGCCTCGAGGTTGCCGTAGGCAATGTTGTCCCGAATCGTGCCGCCGAACAGCCACGTGTCTTGCAGCACCATCCCGATGTTGGAGCGCAACTCGCGTCGTGACATCGATGCGATGTCGATTCCATCGAGCGTGATCCGACCGCCGTTCAATTCGTAAAACCGCATGATCAGGTTGACGAGGGTGGTCTTTCCAGCCCCGGTCGGGCCGACGATCGCAACGGTTCTGCCTGGTTCGGCGACGAGCGACAAGCCTTGGATCAGCGGGATCGCCGGGTCGTAGGAAAACGACACGTCTTCGAATTCCACTCGTCCCTGCGGATCAGCGTCGACGATCGCAGCGGTCTGGTCCGGGCTCTGCTCGTCTGCATCGAGCAGCTCGAAGCAACGCTCTGCTGACGCGATCCCCGACTGCAAGACATTCATCATCGCTGCAAACTGTGTCAGCGGTTGGGTGAACTGGCGCGAGTACTGGATGAATGCCTGGACATCGCCGAGGCTCATCGCCCCAGATGAAACTCGTAATCCACCGATGACGGCAATTGCGACGAAGTTGAGGTTGCCGAGGAACATCATCGCCGGCTGGATCGTGCCCGACGCGAACTGGGCACCGAAGCTGGCCGTATACAACTCTTCGTTCGTCACTCGGAACCGCTCTTCGGCCTGGCGTTGACGGCCGAATGCTTTGACGATGTTGTGCCCGCTGAACGTCTCCTCGATCTGCGCGTTGAGCATGCCGGTGTGTTTCCACTGGGCGATGAACCGAGCTCTGGACCGTTTGGCGATCGCTTTCACCGCGTAGAGCGACAGCGGAATCGTGATGATCGCGATCAATGCAAGGATCGGCGAGATCGTCAGCATCATGATCAGGACGCCCGTGACGCTGAGCACCGATGTGAGCAACTGACTCAGCGTTTGCTGCAGGCTTTGGGAAATGTTGTCGATGTCGTTGGTGACCCGGCTGAGCAGATCACCGCGGGGCTGACGATCGACGTAGCTGAGGGGCAATCGATTGAGCTTGTCCTCCACGTCGGCACGAAGCCGGTACATCGTTCGTTGGACGACACCGGCAAGCAGGTATGACTGCAGGTACGACAGTGTCGACGCCGCGATGTACAACCCAACGACGATCAACAAAATCCGATGGAGTTCACCGAAATCGATGCCGTCGGCGCCGCCGCGAAGACCCCGGAAGATCACATCGGTTGCGTGTCCAAGCACCTTTGGCCCAATGACAGTGAGGGTGACGCTTGTAACCGCAAGAAACAGCACCGATACAACTCGGATTCGGTCCGGCCGGAGACGCCGCAACAATCGCCTGACCGAGTTACCGAAGTCCTTGGACCTTTCGGTCGGCATCCCGGCCGCACCAAAGCGACCACCACCTGGGCCTGCCCGCAATTCCGACGCCGGCGGCCGAATCTCTGGCGTACCGCCAGCGTCCGGGCTGCTTGATTCCGGGCTGCTTGAGTCCGGGCTGCTCATGCCAGCGCCTCCACGCTGTATTGAGAGGCCACGATCTCGGCATAGGTCGGGCAGTCCCTGATGAGGTCGTCATGTCTGCCGAGCCCAACCGCAAGGCCCCCGTCGAGAACGAGAATTTGGTCGGCGGTCGCAATGGTGGAAACGCGTTGGGCAACGAT
>JANOQU010000530.1:0-7646 GCA_031422355.1 Actinomycetes bacterium | reverse complement strand
GTGGTGACGATCCGGTCGGCAAGTGGGTTGCTGATCGCATTGCGTCGGTCACCAAATGAGCGACGAGCTCAGCGCTTCTGACGCAGTCTCAGTCTCGGCGCTCGTCACCATTGGGGACGAGAACACGACCATCGCGATCGGACCACAATGGTACGAGATTCCGCGTGGCATCATTTCGCTATATCGAGACCATTTCACGAGCGACCCACCCCAACCTGAGGACCTCACGAACGCGATTGGAGACATGGCGGACCATCTCAACGATGCCGTCCGAGAACTTGCGCTGCTGTCCAGCGCCACGGAGATCATCCTCGCCGGACCTGCAGTCGAGGCGATCGCAGCCGTTGAACGTGGCGAAACCATGACAGACCGCATGTTCGTGCTCACCAGAGTTGCCGCCGAGGATGTGTTCCGAACGTTGGCGACAGAGACTGCCAGCCAGCGGAAACAAAACCCGGGCTTACCCAATCATCTCGTCACCACGATTGCAGCCGGCTGCTGCGCCGTGGTCGCGATCCTGCGTGGACTCGGGCTCGACGAAGTGACGGTTCGCGCGAGGCAAGCGATGGCTCGCGACGCTGGGAGCGGTTGCTCATGAGTCTCGATCGTCGTCCACTCAATCATCCGTCCACTCCCGCGCTGCATGGTCTCCGGCTGTACGGCAAGCGAGTGATGATGCGGCCGCTCGTACCGCCAGATTTCGCCGCTTGGAGCGAAGTTCGTCTGCGCAACGAACAGTGGCTCGTTCCGTGGGAACCGTCCCGGCTGGCCAATCAGCGAGACCCGTCTCGTGAACGCGAGATGTTCGCCAACCGGTGTGCGTCGCGCGATCGTGATCGCCAACTCGGCGTCGCGTATGCATTCGGCCTCTTCGTCGACAACGCAGTGGCGGGCGAAGTCAACCTCAACAACGTGATCCGAGGCGCTCAACAAACCGCGACCGTCGGCTACTGGATCGACGAAGCCCGCGCGGGCCACGCCTACATCGCCGAGGGTGTTGCTGTGTTGATCAGGTTCGGCTTCGAGGAACTGCGGCTGCATCGACTGGAGATCTGCATCATCCCCCGCAACACCAAGAGTCGACGGGTGATGGACAAGCTGCAGCTACGCGACGAAGGCGTCGCCCAGAAGTTCCTTGAGATCAACGGAGTCTGGGAGGACCATGTTCGCTACGCGATCACGGTCGAAGAGTGGCAGCACAGGCAACAAGAACTGACGACCACCTGGATGTCGTAAAAATTCACGACTCTCGAAATGCCGATCGGCGGCGGGTTCACGACACCCGCCGTCGACCGATCCGACAGTCTTGTAGGGCCAGCCGACAAGGCCAGCCAGCGAACGATCAAGCCTGTTCGGCAACCATTCGCGTTGCCGCAGCCCGCTCTTTGCGAACGGTCGTACGTCGCTTCCACATCTTCATCTTCCAGTGGCGAGGACGCTTCTTTTCAGCGCTTGCCTTGCCCCGTTCTGCATCGTGGTGGTGCAGCGGCACCCATGCTCGGCCGGGCTCGTGCACGTCCTCTGGCTCGCACCCGGCGCTGACCTGGGTGGCGACGGCGCTGAGTTCGCTATGAATTCGATGCCGTTCGTTGTGGGCGTGTGCTCGCAAGTCCATCTTTGGCGGCGGAGCCGCCTCCTGCATGTGATGACGTTGACTCATCGGTACCTCCTGTAAACAGTTCGGTTCAATGGATCCCCCTTGCTTGGTCAACGTACACGGCCTGGCGACCGGAGGGAAGGACACGGCAACGATTCCCGACCATTCCGCGACTATTTCGAGGAGATCCGCTTCTGCAGGGCTGCGATTCGCTCTGCGAACCACGGCTGACGTGTGCTCCAGAGTTGCGGCTCCAACTCTCGCTCGACCGCTCCCGGATGGTTGTCGATTCCGGCCATGTCCTGAATCGTTCGCTTGACGATGACTGACAGTTCCCGTGGCGCCGAGGCCGCTCGCGCCGCCGTCTCCTGGGCAACGCTCAACAATTGATCGTCGTCCACACAACGATGGACCAAGCCGACTCGTTCGGCCTCGACCCCGTCCATCACTTCGCCGAAGAGAACGGCCGCCATGGTCGCCTGAGGACCGGTGATCCGACGCATCATCCAGGTGTGGCCACCGCCGGGATGGATGCCGATCTGCAGAAACCGAGTGTCGAACTTCGCTCGTCGCCCGGCGATCCGCAGGTCACATCCGAGGGCCAGGTTCATTCCGGCACCAACGGCGGCTCCATTCACGGCTGCCAATGTCGGTAGCGGACTGTCTGCGATGCGCAAAAATCCGGCATAGATTCGCCCGAGGCTCGAACCGGTGGATTCGGCCAGATTGCCGAGGTTGGCCCCGGCGCAGAACGCCGGCGCAGTGCCGGTCACGACGATTGCTCCGACGCCGTCATCGGCCTCGATCGAGTCCATCGCAGCCACAATCTCGTCGACCATGGGCGCCGTCAGGGTGTTGCGTTCTGCGGGATTGTTCAGGGTCAGTGTTGCGACGCGATCGGCGATGGATACTTCGACAAGGCTCATCCGTCGATTGTCCCACGCGCCCAACCTCGAACCCCCGATCCGGTAGCCATCAGGAGCCGTCGATAGGGTCGCAGACGATGAACGCCCCCACCGAGGCTCCCCCGGATCCTGCTCCACCTCGCCCCGCCGCAACGGTGGTCGTCGCCAGAGAGACCGGCGACGGTCTCGAAGTCCTGCTCCTCAAACGCAGTGAGGTCGGCGCCTTCGCTGGAATGTGGGTGTTCCCCGGTGGCCGTGTCGACGACACAGACCCAGGTGACGACGAACTGTCCAAGGCAGCCTCGGCGGCCGTACGCGAGGCCCAGGAAGAGGTGGCCCTCGTCCTCGATCCGACATCGTTGATCGCGCTTTCGCACTGGACGCCACCGATGATCGCTCCGAAGCGCTACACAACGTGGTTCTTCGTCGCGCCATGGAACGAACAGCCGGTGACGATCGACGACTACGAGATCGTCGACTCGCGCTGGATGTCTCCATCGACGATCTTCGCCGAGGATCTGCCGGTCGCTCCGCCAACCTTCGTGACACTGGCGGTACTTGCCGAGGCGAGAACATTCGCTGGACTGCGGTCGATGATCGAGCGATCGGGCATCGAGCGATTCGTGACCGTGCCGGCCCGGTCAGATGAGGGCCTCGTTCTTCTCTGGCATGGCGATGCCGGGTATGAGGCTGGCGATGCGTCCGTTCCCGGTAGCCGCCACCGAATTGTCGTGCCACGCGACGCGCCGCAACGCTACGAACGCACAGCCAGGCCAGATCCAGGGGCGCGCTGACACGGTTGGTCATGTAGCTTGAGCGCGCATGCTCGATCACGTCTTCACCGATGCCATCGGTGCACTCCGCGACGCGTTCGAAGGAGCATTTCTCGAACGTCAGGCCTTCGAGGAACACTTCCAGATCGACGTTCTCCTCGGCGACGTCACATGGGAGACCAGCTACGGGCTACCCGGCGAGGGTCAGCCACCGCGCGTCGTGGCGCACATCACATTCGACTGGCCGACCTGGAGCCAGACCGCGTATCGCCGCTGGTACATCGAGGAAGTACTCGACGAGCAACCCTCGATCGAGATGGAGATCGTGTTCAGGGTCCAGCGCCTGGTGGCTCAACCCGATCCGTTTCACGTGCAAGCGGGGTTACCGCAAGCGAGTCCACTGATCGGCAACGAGCATCTCGAACGGGCGGGGGCAACGGTCGAGATTGGATACCTCGCCGAGTCGTCCAACCATGACGCCACGACACCGGAATACGCGATCGAGATCACGTACGAAGGCATCTACGAGCTGGCCGAGGAGACCCTCGCCGATGGGGCGAGCAAATTGCTCGACGAGCACTTCGGAACATTGGGCGCATGGATCGCCACCACCCTTGTCAAACTCGGCGACCTCAAACTCGCCTTTCTTGCCGCAGAGGATCCGGACGAATGACCACCCACGAAAGCCCCGCCAGCCCCGATGCCGATTCGGTCGTCCTGCTGGATGTCAGCGAGCGGATTGCGACAGTGACGCTCAATCGCCCAGCCGCCCGTAACGCGCTGAGTAGCGAAGTGCTGGCGCTACTTCCCCAAAGGCTGCGCGCCGCCGACGCAGACCCCGACGTCGACGTCATCATCCTCACTGGCGCTGACCCCGCATTCTGTGCAGGGCTCGACCTGAAGGAATTGGGCAACGACGCTGGGAACCTCGGTGGGTCCGGAGCCGATGGCCAGCCGAATGCGAGCGGCGTCCGCGGACCGTTCCCAACATTGTCGAAGCCGTTGATCGGAGCTATCAACGGCGTCGCGATCACCGGTGGCTTCGAGTTGGCGTTGAACTGCGACTTCCTGATCGCCAGCGATCGAGCCAAGTTCGGCGACACCCACAGCCGAGTCGGGGTGATGCCAGGATGGGGCCTCACGGTTCTATTGCCCCAGGCGATCGGCATTCGACGAGCCCGTGAAATGAGCTTCACGGGAAACTTCATGCTCGCCGACGAAGCGATGCATTGGGGCCTCGTCAACCGAGTCGTCGCCCACGAGGACCTGATCACCGTGACTCGCCAACTCGCCACCGACATCTGCGGCAACGACCAGGCGGGTGTCCGCCAGATTCGGCAAACGTATGCAGCGATCGCGCATGACCCTGCGGGCTGGGCGACAGAGGCTCGCGACGGAGGCGAATGGCGACGCAATGCCTTCAGCACTGACAACGTGGCGGCCAGGCGCGAAGCCATCATGTCCCGTGGTCGAAGCCAATAGCTCAGACCGTTGTTCGGCGCCGACTCACGGCGAGCAACGCAGCGCCGACCACCGCAGAACTAGCGGAGGCGAGCATCAGTGAGATTGAAGGCACGCCAGTCTCGGGAATCAACAATGTGTTCGGCTGCGACGCAACGTTCACCGCAGTGCTGCTCGCGGGTGTCGCGGCCGGGGGTGGCTCCGATGCCGCCGCAACCTGATGGCAGCGTTCGATGTTCAACGCGATCGAGTTTGCCACCAGCGACTCGCCCGTGATGTTGGTGGCGGTCAGGGCACCGCCGACCAAACCGTTTCCGATCGCCGCTGGCAAACCGCCGATCATGATCGCAAGTCCACTCGGCGAAACATCGATTCCCGCGACCATCAGTTGCACGCCGGTGTCGGCAGCCGGGACTTCAACAGCATCGAAGGACTCACCGGGCAGGAGAACCCGTTGCCCGAACCAGGTGTAGGACTCTGTCTCGCAGACAGTTGCCGGTCCGACCATTGGCGATTGTTGAATTGCGGCAACCGTGCCGGGCGCGATGAAAAGTGAGATCGCGGCAGCGAACGCGATGATCGATCCGCCGCTGCACCATCTGTTCACGATCCGGCTGTCCCTCCCCGTCGATCAACTCCCGCTGACCCGCCGATTCTGTCAGATCGACGCGCCACGCTCGCGAAGATCGGCAGTCACGGCCGTCGCGACCAGCGACGCCAGGATCTCCTCACCCGTGCTGTTCAGGTGGAAGCCGTCGGTCTCGCTGCGAACGGGCTTGAACTCGCCGTCACGAGGATCCACCACGTACGGCGCGAAACCACCCTCGAGCCCAGTGAACTGCTTCCATGCGTCGACGAACAGCACCTCTGGGTGATTGGCCAATTCGGCCTTGACCACCTCGTTTTGGACCTGCAGGTTCTTGGTCAACTTCTCGTCCTCGGCATTCGGGACCCCAACCCAGATCAACGTTCGGCCGCCTTCGGTCACGATGTCGACGACCTCAGCGACGCGCTTGGCGTACTCGGCGCGCCATTCGGGCGAATCCACTGGCCCAATCGTCGGCGAGAGAAACGCTTGGCCGTCGTTGCCCCCGAACAATGCAATGACAATGTCGGGGTTCAGCAGCGGGACCTGCTCACGGAGCCGCGCCGGCCAATCGTAGAAGTCAGTGCGGACGAGACCGGACGACACCTTGTAGTCGAGGTCCATCGTCACGAGCCCGGTGTCTTCGAGTACCGGTTCGAGGAAGGGCGACAACCCACCGGCTTCGCTGTCTCCGAGCAACAGGACCCTGGCCGGATCGGCGCTTGTCGGCACCTTCCCTGCATCCGGGATCGTTGTCGACTCGGCGATGGAGTCGACTGACGCTGCGGTCGGCACCGAACCAGCCGTGGCCACGGATTCAGAATCCGGGACCGTTGGAGCGCTCGTCTCAACGACGCTGTCCGCCGAGGTCGTGGCGGTTTCGTCACTCAAGAACGCGCCGACGACTGTCACTGCACCAACAACGAGGCCGAGAGCGATCACTGCGACCGCCAACCGCCGAACCATGTATGTACGTCGGCTACGGCGACGTCGCCGGGGTCCGCCGTTGGGGCGACTGGTCGCCACAGACGGCGCAGTTGATCGTGGTGGTCGTTGCTGGTCCATGAACGTTGTGTTGCATCGTACGCGACGATCAACGGTTTGGAGGGGAGCGTCAGCATGCCGGGCTAGGCTCTCGGCCGTCGGATCCCACCGATGCACAACCACTATCCATATAAGGGGGAGCAATGCGGAAGAGCAAGAAAATGCTCAGCGCGCTCGCAATCACCACGGTATTCGGCCTCGTCGCCGGCGCCTGTGGCAGTGACGAAAAGAAGGCAGATACCACCACCGCTGCCGCAACCGAAACGACAGCTGCGGCCGTGGACACCACTGCAGCTGCCACCGAAACCACCGCCGCGGCGACCGAGGAAACCACCGCAGCCA
Organism: Actinomycetes bacterium; assembly: GCA_031422355.1. Lineage (GTDB taxonomy): Bacteria > Actinomycetota > Acidimicrobiia > Acidimicrobiales > Ilumatobacteraceae > WLMZ01. The sequence continues at coordinate 938 of JANOQU010000530.1, read as the reverse complement.
GCGCCGACGTTCCAGCCGAGACCACTGCAGAAAGCAGCGATGTTCCATCGGGCACCTGTGAAGCCGGAGAGCCGGTCGTCAGCGAACTGCCCACGCTTGAGGCAGACGGGGCCGGCACCAGCGTCGGCCTTCTGTTTGATGTCACCGGGCGTGGCGACAAGTCGTTCAACGACTCTGCTGCTGCCGGTCTCGACAAGGCCGTCGAAGACTTCGGCATCGAAGGCATCGAATCAACACCTGAAGCTGCAGACGGCAGCGATCGCCCCGACCGGATCAAGCAGGTCGTCGAAGCCGGTCCCGCATTGACCGTTGGCGTCGGCTTCCTATGGCAGACCGACATCACCCAGTCCGCCAAGGACTACCCGGATCAGAACTTCGCGCTCGTCGACGCGGTTGCGTCAGATGATGCGGGCACGCCGGACGACCCGTCAGACGACACTGCATTGCCGAATGTTCGCAACATTGTCTTCGCGGCGAACGAGGCTTCGTTCCTCGTTGGTGTTGCTGCCGCCTGCGCCAGCACAACCGGCAAGGTCGGCTTCATCGGCGGCGTCGAGATCAGCCTGATCCAAGAATTCCAGGCCGGTTTCGAGGCCGGAGTTGCGTATGCGAATCCGGACGCGACCGTCGAGGTCAAGTACATCAGCGTCCCGCCAGACTTCAGCGGATTCAATGACTCAACCAAGGGCAAGAGCACGGCAGCAGCCATGTACGCGTCCGGTATCGACGTCATCTACCACGCTGCCGGCGGTAGCGGCAAGGGCCTGTTCGAAGCCGCTGTCGAAGCGGGCGAGCCGGGCGAGGTCTGGGCCATCGGCGTGGACTCCGATCAGTACCTGACCGTCGACCCAACGCAGCAGCCGTACATCCTGACGTCCGCTCTGAAGCGGGTCGACGTTGGCACATACGAGGCGATCGCTGCCCAGCTCGACGGCAGC
>JANOQU010000529.1:0-2404 GCA_031422355.1 Actinomycetes bacterium | reverse complement strand
TAATGAACAAGCAAAGTACGCGGCTCGACATCGCTGTCGTGAGTGGTGCCGTTGACGGTGACACTGATCTGCACGGTGCATTCCCCTTTGCTCGCCGGTGGCGAATTCTGACCCGAGGCCGACATCGCCCCGACAACATTTTCCATCATGCCCTATCGGCGGTGCCGCGTACGAAGCGACATCGCTGCGTGGTCCCGAACGGTCGCTACTTGTCGAGCGAGTTGAGGCCCCGGCGGGCGAAGACGAGGGTCACGGCGCTCATTGCTGCGATGGCCACGAGGCCGCCCCACGTTGCGCTCCACGTGACGTCGCCGAGGAATCCCTGCCGACCGAGTCGCAAGATGTTGGTGATCGGGTTGATCCTGGCGACCGAGTGCAGCCAGCCCTGCATGACGCTGAGTGGTGTCTGGGCGCTCGACAGAAACATCGTCAAGAACAGGCCCAACTGCATCACGGCCGCGCCGCGCATGTCGCGGAATTTGAACGCAAGGCCAAGCCCCCAGCCCGTTGCCATGGTGGCGATACCGAGGCCTGCGACATACAGCACGAGGATGCCGAGCGGTCCGCCTTCCAGTCTCGCACCGAGCGCAAAGCCGACGATGAGCACAGCCGTGACGACCAGAACGGTGCGGAACCAGGCGGTCAGCAAAGGACCGAGGATCAGCGCATTGCGCGGTGCCGGGGCCATTCGGAGCCGATCGAAGAATCCGGTCTCGATGTCGCCAATGAGGCTGAACCCGAGTCCCACCCCACTGAATGCTGAACCCATGCACGCTCCGAGCGGCATGAACCAATTGATCGAGCGATCAGTCGGAAAGCCCGGGATCATGGTGATCGCGAAGAACGTGCCGCTGAACGCAATGCTCTGGAAGATGGGCATGACCAGCGCTGGGAAGAACGCCGACGGCAGGCGAACGATGCGCCGTAGACCACGGTCCATCAGACCCCGCGAGGCCCCGAACAGCGTCGCCCGACCGATGGGTGCCGATGCGAGGATCGACGGCTTGACCGTCGGCGCAGTCACAGCGCCCTCAACCGTCGACGCAACTGCCCGAGCGCAAGTGGGATCGACACGCAGCCGATCGCGATTGGGATGAGCAGCGACTTCGTCACAGCCGAGAGCGTCAGGCCATCGATCACCAGGTCGCGCATGCCCTCGTAGAGGTGTGAGACAGGGTTGATATTTGCGATCGTGCGATACACGCCGCGCATCGTCTCGCGGGGGAAGAACGCGGACGAGAAGAACATCGTGATGAACAGCAGCGGAAACACACCCTGTACCGCTTCGGCAGAACCGGTCCGAAGAGCCATTGCCGCGAGGAAACCCCCGATCGACAGCCCGATCAATGCGCCGGTGATCACGATGATGATCAGGCCGACGAACCCGGCGTACACGTTCACTCCGAACGCGATCATCACGACCGTAAAGAACAGGGCTTGTACCGCACCGAACAGCGCACTGCCGGCAAGGCTGCCGACCAGGATGCTGACCCGCGACGTTGGTGAGGCCAAGAGTCGATCGAAGAAGCCGTTCTCGATGTCGACCGCCAACGCTGCGCCGCCGCTGGTGGATCCAAACAACACCCCCTGGATGACGCTGGCCGCAAGCGACAGAGCGAGGAACGAATCCACCCTCGGAAACCCGGGCAAGCTGGTGGCCCGGCTGAACGACGACGAGCCGAGGGCCGCGAAGAACAATGGAAAGACCAGCGACGGCACCACGAGGGCTGGTTGGCGCACGATCGCGATGATGCTTCGTCGAGACATGGCGGCCGTTTGAGCCACGAGGTGACGTTTTGGAGTTGTCGCAGCGGTAGCCATCAGGGCTGAGGCGGTCATGATCGACCGCGCTTTGTTCGACGGCCACGACCGCCCGCGCCTGCACCGGTGCTCGCCTCGACGTCGCCATCGTCACCCTGCGCGGACGGCAGGTTCGAGCTGGCTTCGCCCTCCAGGCGGTACCCGGTTGCCTCCGCAAAGACATCGTCCAGGCTTGGCTCGTTGAGTTCGAGATGTTGCATCCTGAGACCAGCCTCATCGAGCGCACGAACAACTGCGGAGACGGCTTCTGCGCCATCGACGAGACCGACACCGAGGTTGCCCTCTGACGCGGTCCGTAGTTCGCCGAAGCGTTGGAGGACCTCGCGTGCCTGACCGACCTGCTCTGGCGGTACCTCGATCACCAGGGTCGGCGCGCCGACCTGCGCCTTGAGTTCACGTGGAATGCCCTGACGCACGATGTGGCCGTGGTCGATGATCGCGATCCGGTCCGCGAGTTGGTCGGCCTCTTCCAGGTACTGGGTGGTCAGCAACACGGTGGTGCCTTCGGCATTCAGCCGACGGACTTCTTCCCAGAGCGCAAGTCGACTCATCGGGTCGAGGCCGGTGGTTGGCTCATCGAGGA
>JANOQU010000528.1:0-2178 GCA_031422355.1 Actinomycetes bacterium | reverse complement strand
GCAGGGTGAGGCAGTCGACGATCAGGAGGTGATCGGGGGCGATGTCGCTGAGTGCACCGAGCAGGTCGGTCGGTACCTCGACAGTTGGCCAGGCTGGGCGCTCGGCCCGGTGGCGGGCGATTCGCTGCTCCATGTCATCGTCGAATCGTTGTGCGGTGGCGACGAAGGTGACCATCCCGCCCGCAGCGCAGTGCCGCTCGCCGATCTGGACCGCGAGATCGCTCTTGCCACTTCGCGCGCCGCCGAGCAGCACCGTGAGTCCCGGCGGGACCCCCGAATCGGGTGTCATCAGTAGTCGATGCCGCGCTTGGCGCGAATGCCGGCGTTGTACGCGTGCTTGATCTCGGTCATCTCGGTGACGGTGTCAGCGATTTCGCAGAGGGCATCGCTGGCGTCTCGGCCGGTGACGATGATGCTGACGTGTGCCGGGCGGTCGCGAAGAACGCCGATCACCTCGTCAGCGTCGATCCAGGCCCAGTTCATCAGATACGTGAGTTCGTCGAGGATGATCAGGTCGTGCGCCCCAGCCTCGATCACGCCGCGAGCGATTCCCCAACCTTGGTTGGCGAGTTGCTTATCCTGCTCGAGATTCGACGAATCCCAAGTGAAGCCGTGCCCCAGCGCTTGCCAGTGCACGCCGAGTTGGCGACCAATGGTTTCTTCGCCAACCTTCCAGTCGCCGCTCTTGATGAACTGCAAGACGGCGACATTCCAACCGCGAGCGACACCCCGAACCATCACGCCGAACGCAGCTGAGCTCTTGCCCTTACCGTTGCCGGTGTTGACGACCAGTAATGACGTGGCGCTACGCAGTCCATCGGGTCGCGGGTCCTCGATCGGTGGGGCGTCGATGAACGCCGGGTCAGACGATGAGGTGTCATTCATGCGAGCCGGAAGTTTAGGCCGCGCGGGTGGGTTCTCGATCTTCAATCAGTGAACGGTGGCGAGGACGTCGAACAAGGCAGCGACGACTGGCAGGTCGTGATCGTTGGTGAGCAATGCAGCTGCTTGGTCGAGCGGTAGCCAGAGCACGCGATCCACTTCGTCGTTGCGCCGGAATTTGCCCGAGATCGGGCGCATCGCCCAGTAGCGAACCTGCTTCGAACGGTCCTTGCGGTCGAGGTACTCCGTGCCCGGCAGTTCCGGGCCGACCTCGCAGTGCAGCCCGGTCTCCTCGCGCACTTCGCGTAGCGCTGCCTTCAGCGAGTCCTCGCCAGCCAACAACTTGCCCTTTGGTAGCGACCAGTCGCGACGTCGTGGCCGATGGACCAACAAGGTTTCCATCCGCGTCTCGTTGTATCGCCAGATGACTCCGCCCGCCGCCTCGATCACAGAGGCCACCTTAGGAAGCGCGTGGTACGCGAACGCGTCTTTCCGTCAGGCGGCAGCCGAGTGGGCGCTTGTGGTCACGATGTCGTGCACTCGTGCACCGGTCAACTCATCGTGCTCGAGCAGGCCACGAGCGATGGCCATCAATGCCTCGCGGTACTCGAGCGCCATGCATGCCGCGCGGTCGGCGGCAGCGTCGAGGATGCTGTCGACCTTCTTGCGCGACGCCTCGTCGGCGAGCACCTTCGACACGAGGTTCCCGGCTCCCGGCATCGCCGCGGCTTCGAGACTGATCAGGCTGTCGCCGGCACCGAGTTGACCGACGAGTTGGGCCGCGATCGTGGTCGCGACCTGAAGGTCGGATGCGATCCCGCTACTGGCTTCGCCGAATTCCTGGATCTCGGCCGCTCGGCCGGCGAGTGCGATCACGATCAGATCGCTCGCCTCGGTCGGTGTACGGAGATGCTTCTCGTCGGCGTCGCCGTGAGCAACAAGGCCGAGCGCGCTGCCACGACGCAGAATCGACGCGATCCGGATCTCGCGACCGAACAGGGCTGCCGTCAGGGCGTGGCCGGCTTCGTGGATCGCAACCCGGTTGCGCTCGTCGGGGTGGTATCCGACCTCGTGCGACATACCGACCTCGGTGACGAGTTGGGCCTCGACCACGTCTTCGGGTGTCATCGCCCGCCGACCGTTGCGCAGCGAGATGATCAACGCTTCGTCGAGCAGGCGTTCGATTCGTACGGGTGTGTAGCCGGCAGATAGGTCGGCGATGAATCCTGCAGTCACGCCGTCCGTGTGCGACTTGCGATCGAGGTAGTAGTCAGCGATCTCGACTCGGTCGCTGTG
>JANOQU010000527.1:0-11275 GCA_031422355.1 Actinomycetes bacterium | reverse complement strand
TGCTGATCGAGGCCGGCTGGGACGCGGCAACCCGCGACGGTGACTCATTCTTCGACGCACTCGACGAGCCGAGCAGGACCTACCCAGACCTCACTGTGCACTCGACGCGCGACTCGTCGCCAACGCCGTACCGCCTGGGCCGTGGCCTTGGTGGCGGTTCGGCGGTCAACGCAATGATTGCAACGCCGGGCTCGGCGGCCGATTACGACCACTGGGAACGCGACCTGGGCTGCGTTGGATGGGGCTGGTCGTCGTTGAAGTGGACGCTCGACCGGCATGCGCTTGCGCTCAGTCAGCCTGAGCCGGCGGAATGGGGCAGCGTCGACCGCGCCCTGATCGAAGCCGCTGTCAGCCTGGGTCACGAACACTGCCAGAGCTATCTGCCAAGCGGTGCGAGCACGGGACACGAACTCGGCGTCGGGCCGGCCTGGCTGACCCGGTGGAATGGCCGTCGTGTGACCGCCGCCGACGCGTATCTCTCGGGAAGCCGGCCGCAATTGACGATCCGCACCGAAACTGTCGTGGACACGCTTGCCTTCGACGGACAACGAGCAATCGGTGTCGTGACGAACGACGGTGAGTTGATCGAGGCCGGCGAGGTGATCGTTGCCGCCGGAGCCATTCATTCACCGGCGCTCCTGTTGCGCAGCGGCGTCGAGCGCCCGGGAATTGGTCGGGGGCTCAAGGACCATCCGTCCAGCCGGCTCACATTGAGTCTTCGAGAGCCCAACGACCCTGCGGCACTGGCTGCTGCGACATTGTTTCGTTGGTCCTCGCCGGGAGATCAGGCGGATCTACAAGTACTCCCGTTGAACCACCTCGGCACCTCGCCGTCAGCCGGTGGGCTGGGCGGGTTGGTCGCTGCCGTCATGTCTGTTCGGTCGACCGGTGCCGTCACCATTGGCAGCAGCGACACAGCCTCTGCGCCGAACGTGCAGCTGAATCTGCTCGACGACGAACGCGATCGGATTCGACTTCGCCTTGCCGCCCGCAAGATGGCGGCGTTGGTGGCAACCCCGGCCTTTCAGCGCATCGCCGACGAAGCGTTCATCGATGATCACGGCACACCCCTGGCGGCCTTGGCCGACGACGATGCGACGTTGGATCGCTGGCTCATCGCCAATGTCGGCGATACGTTTCACGCATCGTGTACGTGCCGAATGGGTGCCCTTGACGACGAGAAGTCGGTGGTCGATACGGCGGGGCTGGTGCATGGGTACCGCAACCTGAGGGTGTGCGATGCAAGCATTTTTCCTGACCTGCCGCGAGCCAATCCGTACCTGCCGACTGTCATGGTCGCCGAGCAAATCGCTTCGTTGATCATCGGTTCCTGGTAGGGCACCGTTCCGATCGTTATCGGGCGTTCTTCCGGGTCGGCAATGGGCGTGCGGGGGCGGCGGCCTTTTTGGCGGGCGCCTTCTTTGCTGCCGGTACGGCTGCCTTCACCGCAGCCCGCTTGGGAGCCGACTTCTTGGCAGCTGCGACCTTGCGCACGACGGCGGCTTTCTGGGCGGCGCCAGATCTGCTTGCGGCGGGGGCCTTCTTGACGGTGGGCTTCTTGACGGTGGGCTTGGTGGCCGGACTCTTGGTGGACAACTTGGTCACGGCTGGCTTGCTTGCGACTGCCGCCTTGGTCGCAGCGGCTGCCGATGTTGTCGCTGACTGATTCTCGACGGGGTCGCAGAACGACAGCAGTTCGGCCATGCTCTCGTTGAGGTAGTCGGTCATCGTCCACAGGTCAGGAACAAGATCGCGGCAGGCAATGAATCCGAAGTCGAGGTTGCCATTGTAGCTCTGGACGGTCATGTTCAGACCCTGGCCGTCACCGAGTGCAGAAACTGGGTAGAAGTGCTTGAGCTGAGCCCCGGCGCTGTACAGCGGATAGTTCGGCCCTGGAACATTACTGATGATCAGGTTGAACGGCGGGTTCATCCGGTCGGCGATACGAAGCCGGCTATACATCCGCATTGCCCTCGCTGCGATGGCAGGAGGGGCGAACTGGGTGAAGTCTTGCAATGTCTCGGCCGGAATCGCCGCGAAATTGTCTTTGGCTGCCGTCATCGATTTCTGGACCCTGCGCAGCCGCGCGACGGGATCGGCTTCGTTGGTTGCCAGGTCGGCGAGCAATGCCGATACCCGATTTTGGTACTTGTCATCCTCCGAGCCGCTGCGAACGCTGACCGGCACCATTGCAATCAAGGCTTCGTCGGGCAGGCAGTCGTGGGCAAGCAGGTACCGTCGCAGGGCGCCGGAACAGAGCGCCATCACGACGTCGTTGAACGTGCAACCAAATTGGCGGCGGACGCGCTTGGCGTCGTCGAGCGGGATCGTGGTGTTAGCAAAGCGGCGATGGGGACTGATCGGTCGATTCCACGGCGTGCGTGGTGCCTGAGTGGGCGGAAGCGCTGGGGGATGGTCGACATCGTGGTTGGCGCTGCGAAGTCGGGTCCGCATCAGCCGCCCAAGGGCGCCCGGCATTGGCTGAGCAATGACGTCGGCTAACGCTCGCAAACCACCGTTTTGGGTCGACGCTGCTAATTCACGGATGCTGCGCACAGACAGCCGGATCACCTTCTCGGGCCGACGGATGTACTCAAGCGCAGTGATTCGGAGCAGTTCCTCGTCCGTCGGAACCTTGTCGGGGACCCATGGCGTGGCCTTTCCAGTCGGGCGGAAGTCCGGACTCGGATCGAGGATCGCAGCCAGCATTCCGGCGCCGGCCGCTCCGTCGATCGCTGCGTGATGGACCTTGGTGAGTTGGGCGATGAGCGTCCCGTTCTCGACGCCCTCGATCACGTACAACTCCCACAGCGGTCGGCTGCGGTCGAGCGGCCGAGCAACAATTCGACTGATGACCTCGGCCAACTGCTCGGGGTTGCCCGGCGGCGGTACCGCGTGGTGGCGGATATGGAAGTCGATGTCGAAGTCCGGGTCCTCGATCCAGTACGGCATGTCGAGGCCGAAAGGGACCTCGACCAGACGTCGCCGAAAGGGAGCGAGCAGGTCGATCCGCTCGAGGATGATCTGCTTGGTGGCCTCGAGACCTGCCCCGCCTGGCGCACCTGCCGGGTCGTAAATGTTCAGTGACGAAACGTGACCGAACGTGCTCGATGTCTCCATGTTCAGGAAGCTGACGTCGATTCCGCTGAGTTGGCGCATGCCCGCAGCATAGGACGATACGAGTGACGCATGTCCCCTTTGATAACACTGTCAGATGAAGTCAGCCGGGTACACGACAGGTCTTCACGAGTTGGGCGACGCGTGCTTTGCCTACTTGCAACCAGACGGGGGTTGGGGCTGGAGCAACGCCGGCCTCGTAGTCGGCGACGGCGTTTCCTTGCTGATCGACACACTCTTCGATCTGCGACTCACCGCCGAGATGCTCGCTGCCATGCAGCCAGCGTTGGCCACGGCGCCGCTCGGAACCCTGGTCAATACCCATGCCAACGGAGACCATTGCTACGGCAACCAGTTGGTCGGCGGGATCGAGATCATCGCGAGTGAAAAGGCCGCGCACGAAATGGCTGAAGTTCCGCCTGCGATGCTGGCCCAGCTCAATGCTGCTCCGGGTGAACTCGGCGATCTGTTCCGCGGTTTCTTCGGCGCGTTTCAGTTCGACGGCATCGAACTCACCCTGCCGACCCGAACGTTCGAGGGGCGACTCGATATCGAAGTTGGCGGACGCATTGTCGAACTGATCGAGGTTGGTCCGGCGCACACCGCTGGCGACGTAATTGCGTACGTGCCAGACAGCAAGACCGTGTACACCGGCGACCTCTTGTTCATCGGCGGAACTCCGATCGTGTGGGCCGGGCCGCTCGGCAACTGGATCGCGGCGTGCGATCTGATGCTCGGCATGGACATCGACACGGTGGTTCCAGGGCACGGCCCGCTGACGGACAAAGCGGGCATCGCCGCGGTCCGCGACTACCTCAGCTTCATCGAGATCGAGGCAACGGCGCGGTTCGATTCAGGAATGGACGCATGGGACGCAGCCCGCGACATTGCGCTCGGCGGCTTCGGCTCGTTGGGGGAGTCCGGTCGAGTGAGCGTGAACGTGGACACCGTGTATCGCAATCTCGATCCACACCATGTCAGCCCGAATGTGGTCGAGCAATTCAGGCGGATGGCGGAACTCGAGGCTCCGCACGGTCACTGACGATGATTGCGCAATGACCGGCGGACGGCGAACACCCAACCGACTGCGACGCACAGCGAGAAAACGAGCCACTGGATCGAGTACGACAGGTGGGGCGGTCCGCCCGTCAGGTCCGGTGCCGGAACCGGGATCGGCGGTTCAGCCGACGCGGGATCCGAGGCGACGAATTCGAGATAGACAGGTGCGATCTCGATCCCGAGGCGCTCAGCGATCAGCGGCAGATCAACCCGACGGACCTCGATGTCATCACCATTCGCGTTGTCGGTCAGTTCGCCGGTCCGGCGAACCTGGCTGGCCCGCACGGTGCCGCCGATCACGAGATCTCCGGTCGGAGGATCGGGCATGTCGACGGTATCGGGCACGAATCCACGGTTGACGACCACGATCGGGCCGTCGTCGATCTGAAAAGGAGTCAGCACGTTGACGCCGTTGACGCCGTCCTGGGTTCGGTTGATCTGGCGCAGTTCGGCCTCCACGAGATACGAGCCAACAGCAGTCGCGATTCGGAACTCCACGTCGTCTGGCGCCGCGTTGCCCAAGGTGAGTTCGTCCAGAATGGTCGTGAGCGGAACCGGTGGTGTCCGGTCGCGATCCTGGCGCGCCTCAACGCTTGCGACGAATTCGTCTCGAGCGTTGTATTTGTCCCACTGCCACTTTGAAGCGCTGAGCATTCCGACGATCCCGGCCGCCACGAGGAGGTGGAACGCAATCCATTTCGGGCGGAGGAGGAAGGAGTACATGTCGATGTCGACGGTATTCGGTCGTCGCTGTAGGTCCACTATCTCCGGCGCGAGCGGCGCTTCGCACGGTACGGTCGAGCGCAACCCCAGCCGTGCAACTACCGTGCTTGAGTGGCACCCGAGCAGGTAACGAACGAATGGCTGTCGACGGTGTTCGCGAGCCCGGTCGAGATGGGTGATCAATCGCGAATCGGGGATGGGTTGGTCGGGATGAACCTTCGTATTGCGCTGACATCGGCCGACCCGGCCGTGCCAGAGAGCGTCGTGATCAAGCTTCCGTCACCGGATCCGACCAGCCGAGCGACGGCGATGGCGCTGCGTAGCTACGAGCGCGAGGTGAAGTTTTACAACGAGATCGCTCCGACGGTCGATATCCATGTTCCACGCTGCTATCACGCCGATTGGCAGGAAGCCGATCACGACTTCGTGATCGTGTTGGAAGATCTCGCTCCCCAGGAACAGGGCAACCAGGTCCTCGGCTGCTCGATCGGGATCGCGCGCACGGCGGTCCTCGAACTGGCTCGGTTGCACGGACCTCGATGGGAGGACCCATCCCTGCACGATCTCGACTGGGTTGCGCGGCGCAGTGGAGACCAGGACGGGGCCATGCTGGCCGGAATGTGGGCGATGCTCTTTCCCGGCTTCATCGCAACCTATGCGAAGTATCTCGATCCCGAGGCCATTGCCCTCGTGCATTCGTTCGGCGGCCAGGTGCAGCAATGGACCGATGGCCGCGACTCGCCGCTCACGGTCACCCATGGGGACTACCGGCTCGACAATTTGATGTTCGCGACGGCGGCGGGCGGCGCACCGATCACCACCGTCGACTGGCAATCGCCCGGGCACGGGCCTGGGCTTGGAGACGTGTCGTACTTTCTCGGTGCGGGGCCATTGCCGGCGGATCGACGAACGATCGAGAAGAGCCTTGTGGCCGCCTACGCGGCCGCCCTCCGCAACGACTACGGCGTCATAATCGACGACGACTGGGCGTGGGAGCAATACCGCTACAACGCGTTCGCGGGAGTCGTGATGGCGGTGCTCGCATCACAGATCGTGGGCGGAACTGATCGCAGCGAGGCCATGTTTGCGGCAATGGCGACCCGGCACCTCCAGCACGCCCTCGATCTCGACAGTGAATCGTTGATCGGATGAGCAACGACCTGCCCGACTTCCACATCCCGCATGCGGAGAAGATCGAGTGGATGATCGAGACGGCGGGGTGGGCCATCGAACCGGTTCAACCCGACCCCACCTCGGAGCCGCCGCTTCCCGGCTACGCCTACACGATCGGGCTTCCGGCGCTGACTGGCTTCGCCGAAATTGCAATCTTCGGTCTCCAGCCAGTCGCCGCCCGTGGGTTGATCGGGCTGGTGGTCGACATGCTGCAGGGTGGCACCGAGATTCCCTACGGCGTCGAATTGGTCGGGCTGTTCGACAACGACTTGCGCAGCGTCTTCGCGCCGATCGCACTTGACGAGTTCGCAGCGTTCTTCCGGACGGCGGTGTCGTGGTACCGCGGCGCGCCCTTCGAGATGGTGCAGTTGCTCTGGCCAGACCGCAATGGATTCCTTCCGCACGAGATCGGCTACGCCCAGCACATGCGACTCGCGCAACCGGTGATCGGCAGCGTCTGAACGGTGTTGGTCCGACAGCGATGTCTCTGCCGGTCTCAGCCGTCAGGCGTGATAAGTCGGTCGTTGAGCGTGCGAAGTTCGTTCAGTTCGGCCGCAAGGTCGTCGAGTGCTCGCTGCTCTGTCACCAGCAGTGCAGCGGTGCGAGTGTCGGAGAACCTGGCGGATTGAACCAACGCCGGCCAACTGGCATCACCCACATCCAAGACTCGACGGAGTGCCATGGTGAGCGCGGCGACGGGGTCGCGGTCGTAGTCGGCGAGTAATTGCTCGACGTCGCGTTTGGTCAGGCGAGTGATGGCGTTCGTTCCTCGAGCGTCCAACTCACACCGTGTGCTGGCAACAAATCAAGGAAGGGATCAGCGCTGAACGCCTCTGGACCATTCACGCCTGACCCATTCCAAATTCCTTCGGCGATCAGTTCACAGGCGATCACCGGATGCACGGCCGTCTGCCAGACGACGGCTTGATGGCCGAACGTACGCATCGTCCATTCGTTGTCGACGATTTGATAGAGGTAGGACTCTCGGGCGTTGCCGTCGAGATCCAATCCCCGCACGAGCGAACCAGCGCACGTCCGTCCGCGCATCCGGTCACCGAGTCCGGCTGGATTCGGCAGCACCGCGGCGACGACGTCTCGTGGGGATACCTCCACCCCGCGGACCAGCACCGGCTTGGTGGCATCGAGACCCAGCATGTGCAGAGTCTTGAGAACATCGATGAACTGGTCACCGAGTCCGTATTTGAACGTGACGCGACCGACATCGAGCCATCGCGGGATCAGGATGACTTCTTCGTGCTCCACGTTCACGCACCCGAGTGGGCCGATTCCTTCCGGAAAGACGAACGTTTCCGGCTCGCTGAACGGAGCAGTCGTGAACCAGCCCCGGTCCTTCTCCCAGATGATCGGAGGGTTGAGGCACTCCTCGATCGTGGTCCAGATACTGAACGTCGGTGCAAAGCCGACGCCATCGATGGTCAGGTCCGCGCCATCGCGAACCCCGACTTCGTCAATTCGGCTGAACAGATGGTCGCGGGCGTAGCGGGCGAACACGTCGGACAGCCCCGGCTCGACGCCCATCCCGCACAGCGCCAATTGGCCCCGCTTCTGCCACTCGTCGCTGACCGCGAATTGGGCGTCGCCCAGCATCACTCCCGGCCGCTCGTGAGGATGAGTTGGATGCGGCGACGACATGTGCATCGCCATGTCGAGGTAGTGACATCCCGCTGCGAAGGCTGCGTCGAAGATCGGCGGGTTGAGGCGCGGATCGCACGCGTTGACGACGATGTCTGCCTTCATCGTCTGCGCCAGTTCAACGATGTCCAACGGATCGGACGCGTCGACACGGGTCGATCGCACCCGTTCGCTGTTGGCCTTTCCTGCCGCCCGTCCGGCGCGGTTGCCGTCGATGTCGGCAACGACAATGTCGGTGAAGACGTCGCGTCTCGCTGCAATCGACGCGAACGCCGCTCCGACTCCGCCCGCGCCGACGATGAGTACCCGCATTCGCCGAGAGTAGCGCGATCGTCGGGTTCGGCACCTCCACCCTGTGCGGTGGTGTGGCCGGAGAAATTCAGTAGGCGAAGGCCCGGCGCTCTGCTCCCGAACTGAAGAGTGCGCCGATCCGCTTGGTCAGAAACGGGCTGAAGTAACTGCGGTACGCAATCTGCAACTCCGGAAGCATCCAGTCGTCGCCGGTCACCTTGAGACGGCAGGTGGTCGCGCCACAACCACATTCGAACTCATTGACATTGCTGCCGGTGCACATTGCGTAGTCGAACGAAAGTGTCTCGCCAGCCTCGATGTCGCGCATCGCGACAACCAGAACACCGCCGGCAATCCCACAGTTCGGGGCGCACGAATGGTTGATGACGTCACCGGGAACACCTGCTTCATCGACGATCGGTGCCACCAGGTAGAGATCGTTGTCGATCTGCACACTGCGGACCTGGTCATTGACCGACAGGTCTTCGAGTTGATTGCGGGTCAGGCATCGGCCGCCGAAGGCAGCAACCGTCTCACCGGCTGCGATCGGTTGCACTGCGTAACTGCCCCAGCCGCTGGCGTCAGCGCGCACGCGGGCCTTCGGCGAAAGGAAATCAGCGTTCACATCAAAGAGCTTGGTCCTCGAGCCTTGACGCGTCTACTCGCTGATTGGTCAGCCGCAACTGATCTCTCCGTCAGTCAAATCGACTCACCGGGTCAGCAGGTCGCGTACGCGTGCCGCTCAACCGAATGCCAGCGCTGCGCCCGATGCGCGGATGCCACTTCCCCCGAACGAGGGGTACAGAGTGGCATCGCCGAACGCCAGCATCGAACCCTCGGCGTTGATGATCAGGTAGCCGGCTCCGGAACTGGTCGCAAGGAGGTGGGTTGCTCTCTTGGACCACTTCACCGAGCTTCGGATCTGATCGCCCTTGTCGGCCGCATCGCCGAACGCAGCGACGGCGCCCGTGTCGGTCAGAATCCAGTAACCCTTTCCGGTTGGTGTCGGGGCAATGTCGACGCAAATGCCTACGCCAACCGGCGTCGCGAGTTTGGGTGCGGCCCCGAAGGCCCGCACTGATCCGTCCGCCATCAGGACCCAATAGCCGTCGCCCTTGGGTCGGCCAGCGATCTTCAGCGCCGACCCACCCAGCCCTGCGCGCTTGGGTGACGACGCATAGCCAGCGTCGCCGAATGGGTAGATTCCGCCGTCGGCCATCAACACCCAGTAGCCGTTGCCTGTGGCGGTAGCGGCGAGGTCGGCCGCCTCGCCCTTTCCGGCCGCGTCGCCGAAGTGGCCGAGGCCACCGAAGGCGGTCACGACCCCAGCGCGGTCGAGCGCCCAGTAACCATCGCCGCTTGCGGCGTTAGTGAGCGCAATCACGTCGGTGGCGCCGGAGGCAGATGGGTTGCCGTGTGCGGCGCCCTTGCCGGCCGTATAGATCCGACCGTTCGCGCTTGCGACGCGAACTCCGATCAACGTAGTTCCAGTTCCTGAGCTGGCGGGGCCGCTACCGGTGGTCGAGGGGGCCGTTGTCGGGTTGACCGGGGTCGGGTTGGCTGGTGTCGGGTTGGCTGGTGCAGAAGTGGGGGAGCGGAGTGTTCCAACCTCCCATCGCAGCACCTTGGGGACGTCGACGGTGAGCGGATCCCACTGCCCGCTACGGCGAGCGACTTCGTCTCGGATCGTCGGCAGGAGCGCGTACAGGCGTTTGCCAGGACACGCGGTCGACCCGACCTGTCGGTGACCGGCGATGTTGGGATAGATCCGATGGTTGCCGTAGAGGTCGATGTATTCGTCGCTTCCGTTGGCGTCGATCCGGTAGCGACTGGCCTTGTAGGCCAGCAGCCAGACCAGGCTGGCGATGGACGCATCGGTCGGTGATCCGTCGTCGAAGTTGCCGATCAGACAGATGCCGCACGTACCCGCGTTGTTGCCCTTCGCATGCGCGCCGACCACGCCCCAGCCGTTGTTGTCCTCATTGCTTACGGCTTCGGCGGATCCGTATTTTCGAGCGGCGCGACCCTCGTAGATGCCGCCGTTGTGGTCGATCAAATAGTTGTAGCCAGTGTCGGAGAAGCCACGATCCTTGGTGTGATAGCGCTGGATGAAGCGGACGACGTCGGCGGGGCTTGCTGGCCGATTGGCGCTGGCGCTGTGATGGATGATCAGCTTTCGCACCGGCGCATAGGCGCGTTTGTCCAGTCGTATGGTTTCGTCGGCGCCCCACGCGGCTCTGGCCGCAATTGGCGGCGCTTTGACCGCGTTCACGTTCGGCGGATCGACCCGTCGGACGCCGGCAACGCCACCTACCGCGTGTGTCGCGGACGGTGTCGCGGACGACGCAGTCTCGACGGCCGGCGCAGCACCGCCCGTCGATCTCTGCGCCTGCCTGGCAGCCGCGGACGCAGCGTCTTCGGCCATCGCAGCTCGCTCCAAGGTCGAACCATCCATCGATTCTCCCGCTTTCGCCGGTTGCGCGGACAGGCCCGGCACCCACAACCCCGCACCCGCTGCAGCCAGTGCGCCGCCGCCGAGGACGGCTCCGCGGATCAGGGATCTTCGATTGAAAACTCGTTCGCAGGCATCACACATACGGACCTCCAGGGCCCCAGTGCCACCACGCACAACACCGATCACCGTAGAAGGTCGTTCCGTCAATGTCCCCGCGCTCCACTCGAACGAACCTCACCGGGCACGTGTCGCTGGCGGACTCTGGCCTGGTCACGCACGATGACGCAGCCGTTGGCTACGTTGGCCGAAACTTCTTGCGCGACCGCATTCGGGGGACTCGATGACGAACTGGAACCTGGCAAAGATTCTGACCGCAGTCGCCTCGCGAGTGCCGGACCGACCGTGCCAGATTCAAGGTGAAAGGGTCGTCACCTGGCGCGAGTTCGACGATCGCTCAGAGTCGCTTGCGGCCGATCTGCTCGCCCACGGGGTCAGTCACCAAGGCAAGCTGGCCTGCTACCTCTACAACTGCCCGGAATACATGGAGGCTATGACCGCCGCATTCAAGGCCGAGATGGTGCCGGTCAACACCAACTACCGATACGGCGTCGAGGAAATCGTCTACCTGTTCGAGAATGCAGACACCGAGGCGGTGGTGTTCCATGCAGCGTTCAGTGCAGTTGTCGAGCAGGTCAAGCCACGACTCCCCAAGGTCCGGCGATGGTATGTAGTCGCGGACGAGACTGGGAGTGGGCCTGACTGGGCCACCGATTATGAAACAGTCGTCAACGCTGGCTACCGGAT
>JANOQU010000526.1:0-6774 GCA_031422355.1 Actinomycetes bacterium | reverse complement strand
GAGCAGCCGATCCGCGACGAAGCCGTCGATCTCCTTGGAAAGCACCAGAGGTCGCATCCCGATTGCGGTATACACCGATGCGGCACGAGCCTTGGCAGCTTCCGACGTCTGGTCGCCGCCGCAGATCTCCACCAACGGCAGCATGTAGACGGGGTTGAACGGGTGACCGACGACAAGTCGTTCCGGACCGGTCATCCCCGCCTGGATCTCGGTCGGCAGCAGTCCCGAGGTGGACGAACCGAACACCACCGATGGATCAGCGGCCGCACTGGCCGCATTCAGAATCGACTGCTTGAGGTCGAGCCGCTCTGGTGCGCTCTCTTGGACGAAGTCGACTCCGGCCACAGCCGCCTCCGGCGTCGTGACGAACGTCAGTGAACCCTCCGTCGGCAACGGCGCCATGGTCAGCTTGGCGTATGCCCGTCGGGCGCCGTCGATGACTTCGCCGACCTTGCGAGGCGCGTCTGGGTCCGGGTCGTACAGCACGACATCGACACCGTTGAGCAAGAACCTGGCCGCCCAGCCGCCGCCGATGACCCCGCCGCCCAGCAGACCAACGCGAGCAAGACCCGGAATCGGGCTCACCGCTTGACCAGCTTCAACTTGTCGCGCACCGCCTGGGGCGACATGATCGAGGCGTTCATGCCGCGCAGGATCTCCACTGCTCTGCCCGTCAGATCTGCATTCGTCGCAAGTTTGCCAGCACCCAGATAGAGGTTGTCTTCGAGACCGACGCGGCAGTTGCCTCCCGCGAGTGCGGCCATCGCGACATAGGGGATCTGCATCCGACCGATCGAGAAGGCCGAAAAGACACAGTCCGGCGGCAGCAGGTTGACCATCGCCATCAACGACTGAACGTCATCGGGTGCGCCGTACGCGATACCCATGCAGAGTTGGATCACGACCGGGTCGTCGAGCAGGCCGTCGCGGATGAGTTCGCGCACGAACACGAGGTGCCCGGTATCGAACACCTCCAACTCCGGACGGACGCCCAGTTCCTGCACCTGGCGGGCCATCTCCTTCAGCGTGCTGGGTGTATTGACCATGATGTAGTCGCCGCCGGATGCGAAGTTCATCGTGCCGCAGTCGAGCGTGCAGATCTCTGGCAGGATCGCGCGCACGTGCTTGAGTCGCTCTGTTGCGCCGGCCATGTCCGTGCCGTCGGGGTTTGGTGGCAGTGGTGTCTCGGCGCTCCCGAGAACGAGGTCGCCCCCCATGCCGGCCGTGAGGTTGATCACCACGTCCACGTCGCTCGCCCGAATTCGGTCGACGGCTTCCGCGTACAGTTCGGTGTCACGAGCACCGACCGCTGTCTCGGGATTGCGGACGTGGAGGTGGACGACGGCGGCGCCGGCCCTGGCCGCGTCGATGGCCGAGTCGGCGATCTCGGTCGGGGTGACCGGAACGTGCTCACTCTTGGCCGTGGTGTCGCCAGCCCCGGTGATTGCACACGTGACGAAAATGTCCCAATTCATTGCTGCTCCATGCGTTCAAGCTAGTTGGCCGCTGGGCCCGCACTTGGAGTGGCTAGCGTCGGTAGCCGTGGCACTGACTCCCGATTTCGATACGTACCCGGTCGAGTTCACCATCGCGACCGTTGAGGTCCAACCCGCTGCGGTCGAAGTCGGCTGGTCAGACGGCCGGATCAGTCGCTTCCATCACATCTGGCTGAGAGACAACTGCCCGTGTGCCGAATGCGTTCATCAGATCACCAAAGAGCAGATGTTCGAACTGGTGGCTGTGTCTCCGGACATCCATCCGACGTCGGCATCAATCGGCCCGGACGGCTCGCTCGATCTCAGCTGGATCGAGGACGGGGAGCCGAGCAAGATCCACCGGAGCGAGATCCACCCTGGCTGGCTGCGGGCGAACTGTTACAGCACCGAGGCCCGCAACGAGCGCCGATCCGACCAGATCCTGTGGGACACAACGACGTTTCGTGAACCACCCACCTTCGACGGAGTCGCAATCATGAACGACAACGACGCACTCCTCGAATGGCTGATCGCGCTGCGCACCTACGGTGTCTCCAGGGTTCAAAACGTACCCTGCGAGGTCGACGCAATCGGTGAACTCGTGGCTCGGATCGGCTTCCTGAGAGAAACCAATTTCGGGGTCATCTGGGACGTCAAAAGCGAACCGAATCCGATCACCAACGCCAACACGGCACTACCACTTCCACCGCACGTGGACCTCCCGACACGTGAGTATCAGCCAGGCTTGCAGTTCCTGCACTGCATCGTCAATGAGACTGTCGGTGGCGAAAACGTCCTGGTCGACGGCTTCCGAATCGCGGAGATCCTGCGCAACGACCATCCGGACGACTATCGGGTTCTGACCACTGTGGAATGGCAATGGGCCAACCGCAGCACCACGAGCGACTACCGCTTCACGTCGCCGCTGATCGTCACGAACTCCGACGGCTCGATCAAAGAGGTCCGAGTCGGCAATTGGCTGCGAGGACCGCTCGATGTTCCGTTCGAGACGGTCGAGGCGGCGTACCGCGCCTACCGACGATTGTTCGAGTTGACGTATCGGGCCGATCTGCAGGTGCGGTTCCGGCTCGCCCCCGGCGAGGTGATGGCCTTCGACAACAGGCGCGCCCTGCACGCTCGCGGCGAGTTCGTCGACATGAACGGCCGACGGTTCCTCCGCGGCTGTTACAGCGAGCGAGACGAGTTGTACTCGCGGATTCGGATGTTGCAGCGCGGCCGGCGCGAACGGCACGCCATTCGGGCATAGCCGCTTTGGCACAGATCCGCACAGCGTTGGGCTTCTGTGACGGATTTCGTCTCACAGCCCCGCTGCGGTTCGGTTTCGTGCCACTTCTTACCGAGCGGGGACGACTAGGCGGACGTCGCCGTCACCGGCGCGACCGGCCATCCGGGTTGCGACCCCGGTGGTGGTAAACCGATGGGCGAGGTCTCTGTGTAACGTCGCCAGACTGTCCGCCTGACCCGCGTGGTCGATCATCGTGGAGGCGATTTCAAATGATCCGTCGAGGTGACGGATCACCTCGATCGATCGGGTCTGCGACGGCCAATCGATCACCGAACAGGTCGTGATTTCCCAGAATCCGCCGGCTGGTCCTGGTCGCGGTTCGATTCGGTTGATGTGGCGGTGACCGACCAACCAGGCAACGACACAGCCATGGCGATGAACGACGTCGAGGAGGGCAGCGGCCAGATGGCGGTCGCCGCTGGCTCCGCGCTCGTTGACAAGCGTGTCCGCCCCGTGATGACTGACAAGGATCGCGATCCGGCCGGGCAGCCGGTCCACCTCGGCAAGACGCTCGTCGAGCCATGTCAACTGATCAGAGCCGATGCTGCCCTGATAGTCGCCGCCGGGGTGGTTCGTGTCGAAGAGGACGAACCGAACGTGTTCGGTGTCGATGACCGTATCGGCACAGCCTGTGGCGACATTTGTCGCCGTGAGGCCAGTTGCACCGGCTGCCACGTGGGCCGAGATCCACTCGCTGCGGTCGACGGCCCGCCGATCTGGATTCGCCACGATCGCGAAGCCTGGACCGTCGGAGAACGACTCCGGAGCGTCCAGGTAGTGACTCAGGGGATCCGTCGGCGCGAACCCGGTCGGCCGTTGCAAGGACTTCACTGCTCCGACCGCGATCGACTCTGTGGCCGGGTTCGTCAACGCTGTTCCCTGGCGAAGCAGATCGTGATTGCCGGGCACGCTTGTCCAGGCGACACCGAGGCCTGGCGACTCGATCGGCGCGCTGACGCGCTCGATGAAATCGTCCACAGCCGGATAGCCAAGGTGTCGCCACGAATCCGGCGAGCAACGGTCCGGCGACCAGTACGGCCAAGGCCCCTCGCTTCCGGGGCCCGACGAGTCCTGAGCGCTACCGAATGCGAGCAGACGGGCCGTTCCTCCAGCCATCATCGACAGGTATGCATCGAGTTCGTTTCGCTGCGCGTTGTCGATGTTGTCGCCGGTCGAGATCACGAGATCCAGCGGTCGACCGGTGGAGCGCCCAACGGGGCTGTCATGGATTTCGCAGACGTGGGCGTGCAGCGCATGCAAAGTCAACGTGTCGTACGGACGGTGCATGTGGAGCAGTGGCCTCCAGACCCGATCGTTGCCGAGTAATTCGACCCATTCGGCGCGAGCCGGCGATGCCGCGTCGAGGACGTGGAGATCGCTGAGGTGAACCACGCTGACGAGTGCCTCGCCCGCCGCCGCCGGCAATCCCCCGCCGAGGTCGGTTCGAATGACCTTCACGGATCCGACGCTAACGCGTAGCGTGTCGAGATGACCGTCGATGCTCTTCCCGTGCCGTTGTGGATTCCGGACGAGCAGCGCGCTCGTGCGACCAACCTTGCCCGGTTTGCGCAGTTCGTCGGTCTGCAACAAACCGACTATCAGTCGTTGCATCGTTGGTCCGTCACCCAGCTGGCCGACTTCTGGGCTTCGATGTGGGAGTTCGGCGAGATCATCGGCGAGCGGGGCGACGAAGCCCTTCGGCCCGGAGCCAATCTGGCAGATAGCCGATTCTTTCCGAACGCCCGACTGAACGTCGCCGAGAATCTGCTCGCTCGGCTCCCGACGAATGGGCCTGCGATCGTTGCGTATACCGAAACTGGCCGCACGGCGACGTTGAGTTCGGACGAACTTCGTTCTGCCGTCGCGTCATGTGCTGCCGTGCTTCGGGCATCCGGGGTCCAGGTCGGAGACCGCGTCGTCGTGGTTCTGCCGAACGGTCCTGAGGCGATCATCGCGATGCTGGCAGCTGCCTCGATGGGAGCGGTGTTCGCGTCTGCCTCGCCGGACTTCGGCGTGGCGGCGGTGCTCGATCGGTTCGGTCAGATCGAGCCGTTGGTGTTGATCGTATGCGAAACATACATGTACGCCGGCAAGCAGATCGATTGTCGGTCCAAATTGTCCGAGATCGCCAACGGACTCCCGTCGGTGAAAACCCGGATCGCCGTTGGCTCCTTCGATGGGTTGATCCCGGACAGCTTCGAGCCCTGGATCGAAACACTTGCGGGCCACGTCGGAGCTGCACTCGCGTTCAATCGACTGCCGTTCGATCACCCGTGGTACGTGCTGTTCAGCTCTGGCACGACCGGTCCGCCGAAATGCATTGTCCACCGATGCGGCGGCGTGTTGCTGATGCATGCCAAGGAGCATCGCTTGCATTGCGACATTCGCCCGGGAGATGTCGTCACCTACTACACCACCACGGGGTGGATGATGTGGAATTGGTTGGCATCGGTGCTAGCGACAGGCGCCACGGTCGTCACCTACGACGGGTCGCCGATGCATCCGACCCAGCACAATTTGTTCGACATCGCCGACGCCGAGCAGATCACCCTTCTCGGAATTTCTGCGAAATTCATCGACGGCATTGCATCTGCTGGCCTCGAGGTAGCGATCCACCACGACTTGTCATCGCTGCGCACGATCTGCTCGACCGGATCGCCGCTGTCTCCGCACGGCTTCGACTACGTGTATCGCTCGATCAAACGCGACGTGCATCTCGCGTCGATCAGTGGTGGCACCGATCTCTGCGGATGCTTCGTCGGGGGAGTACCGACGCTGCCCGTTTTCGCCGGCGAGATCCAGGCACCAATGCTTGGTATGGCCGTTGAATTCGTCGACGACGCAGGTGGTGTATTGGGTCCCGGCGACGGGGCTGGGGAACTGGTCTGCACAGAGCCGTTTCCCTCGCAGCCACTCGGGCTCTGGGGAGACAAACCATTCGGCGCTTTCGGCCCGGCATATCAGGCGACCTACTACGAGCGGTTCGCAGGCTGGTGGGCCCACGGTGACTTTGCTTCCTGGACGGATCGAGGTGGAGTCGTGATCCACGGTCGATCTGACGCGACGTTGAATCCCGGCGGCGTCCGGATCGGGACAGCGGACCTCTACCGAGTGGTCGACGCAATGCCCGAGGTCGCGGAATCGATCGCATTCGGACAGCTTCGCGACAACGACGTCCGAATCGTGATGGCCGTTCGGCTCAACGAAGGCTTCCAGTTCGATCCTGCGCTCGCCAACGAAATGAAGGTCCGAATCAGAACCGCCCTCAGCCCGCGGCACGTGCCAGCGGTGATCATCGCTGTCGGCGATCTCCCTCGCACCTTCAGCGGCAAACTGGTCGAACTGGCAGTGACCGATGCCGTCAACGGTCGAGTCGTACGTAACCGCGGCTCAATCGCCAACCCTGAAGCTGTCGATGCGATCGCTGGTCATCCCGACCTTGGCTGAACGAGCTCGAACGACGTTGCGACGAACGGGTCCCGACTGTGACTGAGACCTGGCCACGATCCCATCCGTTCCAGCGCCGCAACAGTGCTTCGCATTGCGTCGGGCGGTAGCGGATGACTGATCAGATAGCCCTGGGCTTTGCTGCAACCGAGTTCACTGAGTACCTGCAGTTGCTGCACAGTCTCGACGCCTTCGGCAACCATGTCGAGGCCCAATGACAAAGCCATTGCAATGATGGTGCGCACGAGTGAGCGGTCGTTGGAATTGTCGGCGACTCCCTGAACGAAGGCTCGGTCGATCTTGATTCGCTGCAACGGGAACTTCTGCAGCAACGACAGCGACGAGTAGCCCGTCCCGAAGTCATCGAGCGCAACTCGAACACCGAGCGAGCTCAGGCGGCGCAACGTCGCCAGGGCAAGGTCCGGTTCGGTGATCATGATGCCCTCGGTGACCTCCAGCCAGAGTTGATGAGGCAACACATGCGAACTCCTGAGCGCCTCCTGAACGATGGACGGAAACCCCGGGTCGGCGAGTTGGCGCGGCGAG
>JANOQU010000525.1:0-10573 GCA_031422355.1 Actinomycetes bacterium | reverse complement strand
CGCGCCCAGGGCCTGCGCCGAGCGATCGGTTTCGGTGCTCGCATCATCGAGAATCACGATCGAGGCGGTCTGCGCATCGAGGTCCGCGTCGGTAATCGCCTTGCTCAGTTCTTCGCCCGCCGATACCAGGTCGGCGATGCCGCCGACCATGTTGTCGAAGTCCTTCTTCTGGCTGTCCAACGGTT
Organism: Actinomycetes bacterium; assembly: GCA_031422355.1. Classification (GTDB taxonomy): domain Bacteria; phylum Actinomycetota; class Acidimicrobiia; order Acidimicrobiales; family Ilumatobacteraceae; genus WLMZ01. The sequence continues at coordinate 10,388 of JANOQU010000525.1, read as the reverse complement.
CGAGATCGCGAAGCGCATCGAGTGCTGACGCCAACACACGGACCGCCGCCTCGACCTGCCCGGCGTCGGGCAGGTCGAAGGAGAGAGCGTCGATCCCTTTGGACGCAGTCCTGCACTCTGCTTCGACCAGATCGAGGAATTCGTCCTCGGGCTGGGCGGCTGCACCGGCGTCGCTTCCGCACGAAGCGAGCACGAGCAGACCAACGAGTGCGATCGACCGCATCTGCACCACTCAGCCGCCCATGAGGTTCGCCGCGAAGAAGGCGTCAATGATCCCTAGCACGTCGCTACCAGGGAACACCAGGAGTCCAACGCTCGCACGCTCGAGGAAGCTGACGCCAGCATCGAGATCGCCAGCTTCGCCAACGCCCTGTGCGACGTAGACGGTTCTGCCAGCTGCCGAGGCGACCTCAGTCGGCGAGCCGCTCAGCAGTTCGTAGTCGGCCATCTCGGCCAGTTGCTCCTCTGTCCATTGCTGCCCTTCGGCCAGGTTCAAAATGGTCAGGCTGAGCAGCGCGATCTCGCCGGTCGCGGCGTTCTCGGCCCGACCGAAGAAGTACGAGTCGATGATCGGCACGAGCAACGGGCTCGACGGCGCACTGATGCCGGTGATGTCGATCTGGACCCACTCGAATCCGGCGGGCGGCAAAAATTCGGTGGTGATGTCGAGTGCTTGGCTGCCGCCGCTGTTGCTCTCAGGCACAGTCATCTCAGGCACGGGAGCAGTCGTTGGTGCCGGAGTCGGGGCGGTGGTCGGGTCTGGCGGATCCGTGGCCGGCGGGTCGGTCGGTACGGTCGGGTCGATCGGCAACGGCGTGTTGGCCGTGGTTGTGTCGGGGTCGGTTGACGCCGGGTCCGTGTTGTCGGGGTCACTGCTGTCGGTCGAGCCGCCGGAGCCACTGCCGATGTCGATGCAGTCGTCGGCGCCAAGCGAATCCGCGAGGTCGTTGCCATCATCATTCAGGTTGCTCAACTCGGCGCTGGAGTCTTCGATTGCCGCCTGGTCGTCGTCGTCGACGGCGTCGCGAATGTTCTCTGTCTCTTTGATCGTGTCATCGAGGTTGTCGACGAAGTCGTCGTAGTCACCCTTCAGGTCGCTGGGTGGCGACAGCTTCGCAAGGGCCTCGGCGCTGCTCTGCATGATCTCGAGCACGTCGTCGAAGAAGTTGCGGTCGGCTCCATCCAGTCGGCGAAGGTCTCGACTTGCGTCGTCGCAGATCGAGTTGAGCTCATCGATGAAATCGTCCTCCGACAATGTTTTTGGGCCGCTATCGCTGCATGCCGAAAGCAAGAGTGCAACAACGGTCAACGAGCTACTCGCCCATCCCATCCGCTTCATAGTAAGAGTCTCCCTCGACGAGTCGCCCGAACGTCCGCGGAGCGACAGCGCCATCATATGAAAGATTTCGACACCATCGGTGCCCGCAGCTCTGGATTCGTGCCGACGCCACCGATGCCCGACCGCAGTCGGCCTTCTGGCAAGCCTTGAGTAGCCCATCTGTAGGATCGAGCCCAATGGCCACTCAGTCGCTCTACCGTCGCTATCGCCCTCGCCGTTTCAGCGAGATCAAGGGGCAGGAACATGTGGTCAAGGCGCTTCGAAATGCAATCATCCATGGCAGAGAAGGTCAGGGGTACCTGTTCAGCGGTCCGCGAGGCACTGGCAAGACAACCTCGGCCAGGGTGCTTGCGAAGGTGCTCAATTGCACGGCGGCAATCGATGGTGAGCCGTGCTGCGAGTGTGCATCATGCCTGGCCGTGGAGGCCGGTACCAGCTTCGACGTGCACGAGTTGGATGCGGCAAGCAACAACGGCGTCGAAGCGATGCGAGACCTGATCGAGAAGGCGTCGCTCGGGACGCCCGGTCGGCACAAGGTCTACATTCTCGACGAGGTCCACATGTTGTCGAAAGGGGCCGAGGCGGCGCTCTTGAAAACGCTCGAGGAGCCGCCGCCGCACGTCGTGTTCGTCCTTGCGACCACAGACCCCCAAAAAGTCAGTGCCACCATCCGGTCGCGGGTTCAGCACCTGGAATTTCATCTCCTGCCAATTGACGAACTCGATCGGCATGTGCGCTGGGTGGCCAAGGATGCGGGCTTGATCATCTCCGACGACGCTTTCCGGGCCGTGCTCACCCAAGGCGGCGGATCAGCGCGCGACACGCTGTCTGCGCTCGAGTTGGTGGCCGCATCGGGTGGCGATGCGCCGGACACCGTTTCCTACGACGAGTTCGTCGAGGCGTTTATTGCTGGGGATCCTGGAATGGCGCTGTCGGCCTTGGCCTACGCCGTGCAACAGGGCCGCGACTCGCGCACACTGGCGCAAGACATCGTCCGTCATCTCCGTGACTGCTTCCTCTCGCTGATGGCCCCTGAACTCGTTCAACTGCCCGACGTTCAAGCTGCGCGAGTCGCGGATCAGGCGCAGCGCTTGGGTGCCGCTGCAATCGTTCGGGCCATGGAGCGGCTCGGATCGATGCTCGTGGAAATGCGCCATGCGCCAGATCCGCGCCTGCTGCTCGACATCGCGCTGGTACAACTGACCAGCGAAGCGAGTGGCACAGACCTGACGTCGGTGCTTGCTCGAATCGAGCGAATCGAACGGGCCGTCGCGTCCGGCGGGGCGACTGGCGGCACCGGTCCACCCCAGCCGCGACCAGCTCCGGTGGATCCCAACACGGGCCGAGCCGCAATCGGGGGTCGCCTTCGTCGCGACCCTTCGCAGCCAGTCGCCGCCGCACAACCCAGGGAACCAACGACCTCGGTGACCGCCATCCCAATCACCACAATCCCAATCACCACAATCCCAGACGCCACAATCCCGGACGTTTCGGTTCAGACCCCGCCGGTCCCGCCGACCCCGCCAGCGCCCGTCCCGCCAGCGCCCGTCGTTGCTGCCCCATCCGCCGTTGCTGCCCCATCCGTCGGCGTTCAGGATTCGAGCCGCGAGCGTGTCAGCGCCACCAACCTTGGCGCGCAGATTGCAGGATCGTGGCAGACCGACATTTTGCCGACCATGAAACCAATGGCCCGGGCCCTGTTCTCGGCCGGTCACTTCGTTGGTGAGCACGAGGCAACGGTCACGTTCGGACTGCCGAACGAGACGCACCGGTCGCGTTGCGAGCAACACAAGACCGAAGTGCAGGCGGCCATCGCCGCGTTCACCGGGGCCACGGTGACGGTTGCGCTCGTGGTGCGGGTTGCAGCAGGCGACGATGATCATCTTGCTCCGGTCGTCCCGCTGCGAGCTTCATCGTCACGATCATCCGCCTCGGTCGTGTCGAACGTCGATCCATCGAAGGTCGATCCATCGAACGTCGCCGACATCGATCGGGATGACATCGATCTCGACGACCTGATCGACGCCCCGCCGGGCGTGGTGAAGACGGTCGAGGACCGATTGAGTGATGCGTTTCCCGGCTCGATCTTCGTGGAGGATCGCGACTGATGGCGACGACGTATACACAACCTGTGCAGGCGCTGATCGACGAACTGGGTCGGTTGCCAGGTGTCGGTCCAAAGTCCGCACAACGGATTGCCTTTCACCTCTTGAAGGCGCCCGGCGATGACGTGAGTCGGCTCGCATTCTCGATCTCTGATGCCAAGGCCAGGGTCAAATTCTGCTCACGATGCTTCAATTTCGCGGAGGGTGAGTTGTGCCCGATCTGCCTCGACGAACGCCGCACAGGGCAGATCCTGTGTGTCGTCGAGGAATCACGAGACATCGTCGCTCTCGAAAGAACTGGTGAATTCCACGGCCGCTATCACGTCCTGCTCGGTGCAATGAGCCCGCTGGACGGTATTGGTCCTGAGCAGTTGAAGATGAAGGAATTGTTCGTCAGGCTGGATCCCGAGGGCGTCGAGGAAGTGATCCTGTGCACGAACCCGAACACCGAGGGTGAAGTGACGGCGTTGTATATCGCCCGGATGCTCAAGCCGTTCGACATCAAGGTCACCCGGATCGCGAGCGGATTGCCAGTCGGCGGCGACTTGGAGTACGCCGACGAGTTGACCCTTGGCAGAGCCCTTGAGGGCCGACGCGAACTCACGACCTGAGCTGGTCATCCCCAAGGACGTCGCCGGGACGACGCAAGGGTAAAAATGTCTGAGGTACCACCCGTGTAGCTGGTAGCGGGCGGACGGGCCAGCTACAAAGGTGGTACCTCAGGAAGGTTCCGCTGCGGCTGGTACAAGCCGTTCGCAGCGGCGATCAGTTGTTGCAGTTACATTACAAAGATGTCAGTCCGATGTCAACCTTGGTCGTCATCAAACTGAAATATTTCATCGATGTCATTTGCTCAGACGGTGCGGACGATGAGCGCGTCGCCCTGGCCGCCCCCGCCACACAGGGCGACGGCGCCGGTCCCGCCGCCACGCCGGCGCAATTCGTGCAGGACGGTCAGCGCGAGTCGGTTGCCGCTCATTCCGATCGGGTGTCCGAGCGCGATCGCACCACCGTTCACATTGACGATCTCGTCGCTGATGCCCAGTTCGGCCATCGAAGCAATACCGACCGCAGCGAACGCCTCGTTCAATTCGAACAGGTCGATGTCGTTGACACCCAGGTCGGTGCGCTTGAGTGCCTTCAGAATCGCCCGACTCGGCTGATGCAGCAGCGAGGCGTTGTCGGGTCCAGCGACCATGCCGTAGCTGACGACTTGGCCGAGCGGCTGCACGCCCCGGGCCTGAACGGCGCGCTCGGACATGACCACGACGGCCGAGCCACCGTCGCTGATCTGCGACGCATTGGCCGCGGTGATCGTGCCGTCTTTGTCGAATGCGGGCTTGAGGCCGCCGAGGGACTCCATCGTGGTGTTGGCGCGAACGCCCTCGTCGTCGCTGACGATCACTGGATCGCCTTTGCGCTGAGGAATGACGACCGCCACGATCTCGTCGGCGAGTCGACCAGCAGCAATGGCAGCTGCAGCGCGGACGTTGCTCTTCATCGCAAGGTCGTCCTGCTGCTCGCGGGTGATGTCGCCAGCGGTGTAGCGCTCGGTTCCGAGGCCCATCAGGCACGCGTCGAACGCGCACCAGAGCCCGTCCTTGATGATCGCGTCGGCAAGTTCGGTGTTGCCGTATCGGAAGCCGCCGCGTGCGCCGGCCGCCAGGTACGGCGCATTGGTCATGCTCTCCATCCCGCCGGCGATTACGATGTCGGCCTCGCCTGCGGCGATCATCTGGTCGGCAAGATAGATCGTGTTCAGCCCGGACAGGCAGACCTTGTTGATGTTTACCGAGGGAACGCTCATTGGAATGCCAGCCTTGGCGGCTGCCTGGCGTGATGGAACCTGACCCTGGCCGGCCATCAGGACCTGACCCATCAAGACGTGCTCGACCTCTTCAGGGGCGACGCCGGCCCGCTCGAGTGCTGCCTTGATGGCGAATCCGCCGAGTTCGGCAGCGCTGAAACTCGCGAGCGCACCGCTCATCTTGCCGATGGGTGTGCGGGCTCCCGCCACGATGTAAGAACCGGCCATGGCTGGACCTTTCGTCACGATCGCGTGAGTGCGATCTCGTTGAACCACCGCAGCGTATGTCCTCGAAGTGCTCGGCTGGCAACCCACACAGAACCTCGCCGAGATCACCGGCAGGCGGTCCCTTACGTTTGGTCGGCGTTGGCTACCGATTGGTAACCTCGCCCGATGCAGAGGATCTTGGAAGCCATCGAGGCAGGCGCAACGGGCGACGACATTGCGAACCTTGCGTTGCCAGAGTCATACCGGGCAGCGTTCGTGAGGCGCGAGGACACGGCGATGTTCGAAGGTGTCGCATCGGCCGACAAGGACCCGCGCAAGAGCCTGCACATCGGCGAGGTTGCTCTGCCGGATATCGCGCCAGACGAAGCCGTCGTCGCAGTGATGGCCAGCAGCATCAACTTCAACACGGTGTGGACCAGCATCTTCGAGCCGTTGTCGACATTCGGGTTCCTCGACCGACTCGGCAAGGAGAGTTCGTGGGGCAAGCGTCATGCGCTGCCGTATCACGTCGTTGGCTCTGATGCGGCCGGTGTCGTACTGCGTACGGGTTCGGCAGTGCGAAATTGGAAGCCCGGCGACCGGGTGACGGTGCACTGCAACGTCGTCGACGATCAGGACAACAGCGGGCACGAGGACTCGATGCTCGCAACCACCCAGCGGATCTGGGGCTTCGAGACCAACTTCGGTGGCCTGGCGGACTTGACGATCGTCAAAGCCAACCAGTTGATGCCCAAACCAACGCATCTCACATGGGAGGAATCCGCAGTCAACGCGCTGTGCAACAGCACCAGCTACCGGATGCTCGTCGGCCAGAACGCGGCTCGAATGAAGCAGGGCGACACCGTCCTGATCTGGGGCGCCACCGGAGGCATCGGCGGATACGCAACGCAGTACGTCCTCAACGGTGGTGGAACGCCCGTCGGCATCGTCAGCTCTCCGGAGAAGGCCGCGTTGCTCAACGAGTTGGGCTGTGAGGCCGTGATCGACCGCAAGGCAGAGGGTTATCGGTTCTGGTCCGACGAACACACCCAGGACGAAAGCGAATGGCGTCGATTCGGCAAGAAAGTCCGCTCACTCGCCGGCGACGATGCCGACATCGTTTTCGAACACGTCGGCCGCCAGACGATGGGCGCGTCGATCTTTGCCTGCAAGCGTGGCGGCACGGTCGTGACGTGCGCCGCGACCAGCGGCTACATGGTCGAGTTCGACAATCGTCACTTTTGGATGAAGTTGAAGCGCCTGATCGCTTCCCATTTCGCCAACTACGCCGAGGCGTGGCAGGCCAACCGCCTGATCGACCAGGGCAAGATCCAGCCGCTGCTGTCGGCGGTGTACGACCTCGACGCCGTGGGCGAGGCTGCGCTCAAGATCCACCGCAACGAACACGAGGGCAAAATCGGCATCCTGTGCCTCGCGCCAACGGAAGGTCTTGGCATCGACGACCCGGAAAAGCGTGACCGGATCGGCGAGGACAAGATCACCATCTTCCGCCGTCACGGCGGCTGAGCGGGTCCGCTCAGTAGCCGCCGTTGGTTGCAGATGAACTCCGAGTTCTAGGCTCGGCGAATGCTGCTGACCGAGATCGACCACGTTGCCATCGCCGTCCGAGATCTGGAGGCGGCGATCGACTATTACGAGCGTGCGTTCGGGGCGACGGTCGAACACCGGGAAATCGTCGTTAGTGATGGCGTCGAAGAAGCACTACTCAAGGTGGCTGAGAGCTACATCCAACTCCTGACACCCACGAGCGACAACTCACCGGTTGCGAAGGCGATCGAGAAGCGGGGCGAAGGCCTGCATCACATTGGCTATCGGGTCGCTGATTGCGGCGAAGCGTTGGCCTCCATGATCGCTGCAGGTGCGACACCGATCGACAAGGCGCCGCGGCCAGGCAGCCGCAACACCACGGTCGCGTTCATCCATCCCAAGGGCAGCTTCGGCACGCTGATCGAACTCGTCCAGGAGTCAGCGGAACCCGGCTCTCACTGAGTCGTGCCTGTTACGTCCCCGGACGCGCAACGACCCCGCCGGGCAGGACGGGGTCGTTGGTTCTCAGAAGGTCTTGACGGGCGACAAGGGGACGAAGCGCCCAGTTCTTGACCGACGAAAATGATGGATCGTGCTGAGTGATCAGCGAGAGGGTGACCAGCGAGGGTCAGTCCTTCTTGAACTTGTCCTTGACACTGTCGACGACGTCGTCGGCCTTGTCCTTGGCATCTTCGAAGAATTCCTTGACCTTGCCGCCGGCGACATCGGCCTTGCCCTCACGCTTGAGGTCCTTGTTGTCGGTGAGATCGCCTGCAGCTTGCTTGATTCGCCCTTTGGCCTGATCGAGATCGTTGTCCATGGTGGATCCTTTCGTTTCACGGGTACGCCCCGAGGTCGTCTTGATGGTGCCCATCCAACGAACGGCTCAAACATCGGATCAAACATCAGCCTGAAGAATGAGTCCCTTCAGATACGCGGCCTCGGGAAACGCGAGTGGGACCGGGTGATCACTCGGTTGATCGAGGCGACCGATGATGCGCAGGTTTCGCTTGGCATCGAGAGCCGCCCCGGCGACCACCTTCTGGAACAGTTCGGCACTCATCCCTCCGCTGCACGAGAACGTCATCAAGATTCCGCCCGGTGCCAGCAGCTTCGCGGCCAGCAGGTTGAGGTCCTTGTAGGCCCTGCTGGCGCGATCAACCTGTGACTCGGTCTGGGCCAACTTCGGCGGGTCGAGCATGATCAAATCGAAGCTGCGAGCACGGTCACGCAACCGGCGAAGTTCGTTGAAGGCATCACCCTCGATCTGTTCACCGGAGGCCACATCGTTGAGTTCGGCGTTGCGAGTTGCGATCCGAAGTGCCGGTTCGGACGAATCCAAGCTCGTGACCTCGGAGGCACCGTTGGCCGCAGCGATGACACCGAACGCGCCGGTGTATGAGAACGCGTTCAGTACACGTGCCCCGCTGGAGACGGAGGCAATCGCAGCCCTGGCATTGCGTTGATCGAGATAGAAGCCGGTCTTTTGGCCGCCAGTGAAAGCAACCGCGAAGCGGTGGCCGCGCTCGTGGATGATCGTCTCCTCGTCGGGCGTATCGCCCCGCAGCAGGCCCGTGCGCGGCGCAAGTCCCTCGCGTTCACGGGAGTCCACATCAGATCGTTCGTAAACGCATCGCACCCCCGGCAGCGAGATCAGCGCATCGGCGACCACGTCTCGCCATGGCTCCGCGCCCGCCGAACCGATCTGCAGCACCACGCTGTCGCCGTAGCGGTCGGCGATGATCCCCGGAACTCCGTCGGCTTCACTAAACACCAGTCTGGCCGAGTCCGTGATCTCAGCCAGGTTGGCGCGACGCTGGGCAGCTTCGGTGACCCGCCCCGCTACGAAGGCTTCGTCGATCACGGCGTTGGCGTCGTGGCTCCACATTCGGGCCCGCAGTCGCGACGCTGGCGAGTATGCGGCTCGACCGAGCATTTCCCCGGTCGACGTCACGACGGCCACGGTCGCGCCGGGTGGAGCGTCGCCGGTGACCTCTGCGACAGAGCCACTCAGGATCCACGGATGCATCCGCCGGACCGACTTGTCGCGGCCAGGTCGAAGAACGAGCGTTGGTTCCATCGCCGCCAAGGGTACGCGGCGGCATCGCTGACTCACTGTCCGACGGATCGTTCCGTTTTGTGACAGAAATGTCGGACAGACGGGTGATGGCACGGGAGGCGACCTTGGCAGAATGGGTCGACGTTGTGCACGGCGAGGTCGCAGCCGACTTCGTTCGGCCAGTCCTCGGCGAACGGTCGGCCGAATTGATTCGCCTCCACGTACCGGCCAAGCGCTATCTCGTCGTGGTCGATGACTCCTACGGAAGATCGCAGAATTCGAGCGTCACCCGCTCTGCGACTACGCGATCGATCTGCGCTGTGCCGACGAAGCCGCCAAGATCGCCGGCCCCGATGTCGTGCCGCCCGGTCGACGGGTTGCGATCAGGCTGAGGCGCCTGCGCAGTTGCTGATGAAACCGGCGTTACGCATCTGCTGCTCGAACATGAATGCGATCGAGTTGGCCAACTCCTCCTGGCTGCGTAAACAGATCGTGACCTGACGGCTGAACTCTTCGAGGCGATCCTCGATCAGCGCAAGCCGGGCGAGAGCGCTGACATTGATCGATGGCTCTGTGGGGACCGGGACCGCAGCGGCCGTGGGGACGCCGATGCGGGGGGAGTCGCCGGCGCATTCGGCACGAACTCGCTCGACCAGCGAGATCAGCGTCGCCTTCTCGCGATCGAGGTCGGCGCGAGCTTCGGCGCGAGCAGTGTCGGCTGACTGCAGAGCGATCTGGTGGTAGGTGGACATCGAGGTGAACTGTGATTTGAGCTGCTCTTCCAGCATCGCCACGCGACCCTGAACGTCGACCGCAGCAGCCTGGGCAGCTTGGGCGTCTTCACCCGGAAGGAACCCCTGATCGCTCAGGTCCTGCCACATATCGCTCTTGCGTCGCATCCGATTCCTCCACTCGACTTCGTGCCTGCAGGGAATATCGGTCCGCTGCTCGTTCGACTTGAGGGGTTCCACACAGATCGGCCTGTGTCATCGCTCGGCCAGCACTGTGTGAGGATCTTTCAAAGAAAGTGCTCAAGCACTGCGCTGTCGCTGCCGAAGACTTCTTCGCACCAGCAAGCAGCGCTTTCCGGTGTGTTTCGTGGGATGACTATCAGCGGAGGAACGCACCATCATGGAAAACCACATCGAAGAAGTAGAGACCAGCAGCAAGCACGACAAGGGCTTCACCCTCGTTGAATTGCTGATCGTCATCGTGATTCTCGGAATCCTCGCCACCGTCACGGTGTTCGCGGTTCGAGGCATCACCGATCAGGGCCAGACCTCGGCCTGTGCCGCAGACAAGAAGACCCTCGAGGTCGCTGTC
>JANOQU010000524.1:0-3479 GCA_031422355.1 Actinomycetes bacterium | reverse complement strand
ACGCCGGTCAAGATCACGGGCCAGGGCGGAATTCCCGCAAACGGCGTCGCCGCTGTCGTGCTCAACCTGACGGTCACCGAGACCCAAGGCATCGGCTTCGTCCGGGTGACGCCGTCGGGCGCCAACAGCACGGTGTCCAGCCTCAACGTCGAGTTCGCCAACCAAACCCTTCCAAACCTGGTCACCGTTCCGCTCTCGACCACTGGGTTCATCGACGTGTTCAGCCAGAGTGCAACCCATGTGATCATCGACGTGTTCGGCTACTACACCGCCGCAGCAGCGGCGACTGCTGGTCGATTCATCGCCGTCGATCCGAATCGTGTACTCGACACTCGTTCGGCGGTCGGTGTGCCAGGAACGTCTCCGGTACCAGGCAACGGCCAGATCGACGTTCAGGTCACCGGGACCAAGGGTGTGCCACTGACCGGCGTTTCGGCGGTGGTCTTGAACCTCACGGCGACCGACTCAGCAGGCCCGGGATTCGTGACGGTCTGGCCGTTCGGTGTGACACCGCGACCGAACACGTCGAACATCAATCTGGTGCGGAATGGCCAGACCATCGCCAACCAGGTGATCGTTCCGGTCAGTGCCGACGGCAAAGTCAGCATCTACTCCTTGAGTGGCACGCATCTGATCGCCGACGTTGCCGGCTACTTCACTGATGCCACCGCTCCGTTGTCCAGCACCGGATTGTTCATCCCGGTCACACCTGACCGACTGCTCGACACCCGCAACGCGCTCGGCGTGACGACGACCACCAAGCCGGGTGCGTTCGTGACGATCGAAACCGACGTGGTTGGCCGTGGAGGTATCCCCGGGGCAGGTGCCTCGGCGCTCATCGGCAACACGACCGTGACCGAGACCACTGCGCCTGGGTTCGTGACGGTGTTCCCGAAGGACATCGATCGGCCGAACGCATCCACCGTCAACGCCGAGGCGGCGAACCAGACCATTGCCAATCACACGATCGTCAAGATCAACGCGGGCGGCGTGTCGCTGTTCACCCAGACCGGCACCCACATGCTGCTCGACGTCGCCGGGTTCTACACCCTGTAACGAACGGCACAGAATCAGTGAACGAGAACCGCCCGGGCTGAAGCCCCGGGCGGTTCTTGGGTTCATGCCGTCATGCCTCAGCGGCGAAGCAGCATCGCGCGGATGCAGAGGCCCATCACGAACAGTCCGCCGCCTCCGTAGAGCAGATACGTCTTGCCTTTGAGTTGGGCTCGATAGCTGTAGATGATCGCGACGGCAATGATCGCAATGAAGCCGTAGAACGCATGGAACTTCTGGATCGGACGCTCGTCGCTGATTGCGGCGATACCGAATGCGATCTCGACGAATATCGACAACTGAGCGATCCCGGTGAACCACCACAGCCCACGGTGGCGCAGGATAGGGAACTGGTGGGCCCCCAGCGCCCAGATGCCGGCAAGTCCGTTACTCAGAACCGCAACCCACGCGAAATCGACGTGCCAGTCGTAGATCGACGCAACGAGCACTCAAGAACCTGGCTGGCGCGAAACGAAATGACGGGGATCAGTTGCTGGTTGCAATGGCAGCCACGTCGTTGACAGCTTGCCGGGCGTTGGCTTGGGCCTCGGCATAGGCAGCGGCGGCGATGTCGACCAACTCGGCGATCTCGTCCTCGCCGAATCCGGCCAGCCGACGGAAGTTGCGGGCAAGATGCACGGGGCTCTCCTCGTGCTCGCCACGGAATCCGCCGAAGCTGAACAACTTGTCGACGGTGCGTTGGAAGTCGAGCGCATTCTTCTGCCGCTCGGGATCGTTCGCAGTCAGTTTGCGCAGCCAGTCACTGCCCATCTTGACGTGGGTGACCTCGTCAGCGAGCATCCAGTCCTCGCAGAACTCGAGCACCGGATCCTCCAGCGCGGTACCAAAATTTTTCATCGTCGTGAACACGTCGATTGCGAGTCCCTCCAGGGCGCGGTTTACGCCCGTCAGACGGAGCACCGGATCTGGGTTGCAGGCAGCTTCGTACAACATGGTCTGTTCGGCGAACTCGCCGATCTCGGTTCCCATGTGAAAGCTGAGTTGGCAGCTGATCTCGACGTGACGCGCTTCGTCCCAGCACTGCCGGGCCATATCCAGCTTCATCGCGAACGGGGCTTGCTCTCGTCCGTCACCCGTGTCGAAGTCGAAGCACGTGCGACCTGCGCCCTCGAGTGCCTGAATCTCTCCGACGAAGATGCCGTGCATCAGACCGCGAACGTTGTCGGATGCGTTGACGTAGTTGATCGCCATCCCGTTCCGCTGCGATGCAGGGCTCGCGTTGCGAGGATCGAAGATCGTGTCCTCGATTCGGACGTGCTGGAACCGTTCGTCGCGGGCGAGTTCTTCGACTGGCAGCATCTTCTTCATGGCGCAACCGTATCCCTATTCACCGCATCCCTGTCCACCGAGCATTGCGGTAACGACACCGCTGTCCCTGGTCGTCGTGAGGAAGGCGAGCAGGCCGGGCTCGATGCTGGCAGATGCGGTGGAGAGTTCGTCTCCCTCGAACAGCCGCGCGCTCGGGTATGCCTTGCCGATGTCGGCGACGGAGCTGGCGATGCTGATGCCCTCGGGAGTCGCGACTCCATTCGGCGATGCCACGATGTCGGTTGCGGGACCGAACGACCACGCAAAGAAATGGCGCCGACCAGTGGCCACGGCGCTGTCATCGCCGAACAGAAGTGTGAGGTCCCCCCAGCGAACAGAGCGAACCTCGGTGCCGGGGCAGGTGCGCGAAATTGCGTCCACCCAACCGGAATCTTGCGCCGGCTCGCCGACGAGCACGCTGACGTAGGCGACGACCTCGTCGGGCTCCGCGCCGAAGGGCGCATCGCCGAGTCCGTCTGACCGCAGTGATAGCGACGCTCCGGGGGCGATGGTCGTGGTCGTTGTCTCAACCGTCGTCGTGGTGGCGGCAGTCGTCGTGGTTGCCGCAATCGTCGTGGCGGGCTGGACCGTCGTGGGCTGCACCGTCGTCGATGGCACCGGAGCAGCAGTCGCAGTCGGTACGACGACCACGGTGGCAGGCGGGTTCGTCGCCGCCGTCGTGGCGCCTACGGCGATGGTGGTTGTCGATGGATCGGCAAGGGTGCTGGGCGTCGACGCACTGCCCTCGTCGCTTCCGCACGACGTGACCCCGACGGCAACGGCACACACGATGGCGAATCGGATCGCTCGGGTTCTCATCCGCAGAGTTTGCCCGATTGTCCGCCGAGCACAACGTCACCGGATCAGCGTGTCCGCCTCACGACCGCTCTCGACCAGCGTCAGGACTCCCGCGCTCACGTCGAACACGGTAATCGAGCAATTGTCGAGACTGTGGATGACGACCTCATCGCGATCAGTCGCAGCTCCGATGGCTGCATTGATCGCAACGAAATGACTCGCTATGACCGTGTCGATTGTGATCGCCCGCAGGTACCCAGCGACGCCGTCGCGGAATTCGACATAGCGAGGTCCGAGAT
>JANOQU010000523.1:0-1939 GCA_031422355.1 Actinomycetes bacterium | reverse complement strand
TTCTGCTTGACCAGGGCCAGGTAGATGAACGTCTCGGTGTTGGTGACGCCGGGTACCGCTCTGATCCGGTTGGTCAGGTTCAGCAGCGCTGCATCGTCAGGCACGACCACCTCACACATCAAGTCGAACGATCCGGCAGTGACGACCAAGTACTCGATGTCTTTGAACCCCTCGAGCGCTTCGGCGATGCCATCCGTAGGCCCTTGGGTACGAACGCCGATCATCGCCATCCGGTGATACCCGACGAGCATTGGGTTGGTGACGGCGACGACCTGGACGACTTCGCCGTCCATCAGCCGCTGGACTCGCTGCCGAGCCGCCGCCTCCGACAGCCCGATCTTGGAACCGAGCTTTGTGTACGAGATCCGACCGTCGATCTGGAGTTGCTCGATGATTGCTCGATCGGTCTCGTCGATCTGGGTGCCCTTGCGATCCATAGCAATGGATACTGCCCGTCTTCGGTGCTCGCGGCAAATGAATCCGTTGCGTTTGTGTAAACCAACAACGAGATCCTTGCCGACGACGCTTTGCTGTGGCACGCTCTGCGATCAACAACCGGTCGTTGGCGGGTCCCGTCAGGACGCGTCGGGGAGGACGCCACACAAATGAGCCAAGAGCGCGGCAGTGTGGAGCTTGTCGATGTCACGAAACGATTCGGCACGATGGTTGCCGTCGATTCGTTGAATCTTGAGATCAAGGCGGGCGAATTTCTGTCGCTGCTCGGTCCGAGTGGCTGCGGCAAGACCACGACGCTGCGAATGCTCGCCGGTTTCGATCAACCCGATGAGGGTTTCATCAGGATCAGCGGCGACTATGTCCAAGGCATTCCGCCATACAAGCGAGACGTCAACACCGTCTTCCAACAATATGCGTTGTTCCCGCATATGACTGTTGCCGAGAACGTCGCCTATGGCCTGCGCCAGAAGCGCACGCCGAAGGCCGAGATTGCCGGTCGGGTCGCTGAAGCGCTCGACATGGTCAAGATGAGCAAGCTCGCCGACCGCAAGCCCAAGCAGATGTCTGGCGGTCAGCAACAACGGGTCGCGGTCGCCCGCGCGTTGGTCAACCGACCAAGTGTGCTGTTACTCGACGAACCACTCGGAGCACTCGATCGGAAGCTACGCGAGGAAATGCAGATCGAGCTCAAGTTGCTGCAGAGCCAACTGGGCATCACATTCGTGTTCGTCACCCACGACCAAGAAGAAGCGATGGGGATGAGCGATCGGATCGCCATCATGCTGGACGGTCACATCGAGCAACTCGCGGACCCAGAGAGCGTCTACGAGCGCCCGGCGTCGGCATTCGTTGCAGGCTTCATCGGTCGCAACAACTTCTGGCAAGGTGTCTCCACCGGGCACGGGGTTCGTGCCAGCGACGGGACGATCTTTGCGTCCTCGACCCCGGAAGAGATCGTGGCCACCGGGGATGCGGCACTGGCAGCAGTTCGTCCCGAGAGCGTTCAACTGAGTGAAACGGATCCGGGTCACGCGGAGAACGTGATCCCAGGCACGGTGGCCGGCGTTTCGCACTACGGCGATGTCCTCCAATACGTGATCCGAACGGCATCGCGCGACGTGATCTCGTTGCTACCCCGCCAAAGCGCGCCTCGACTTGCCCCGGGGGACCAGGTGTGGTGCCATTGGAACGCGTCAGATGTGTTTCAGTTCTCGGCAGATCAGGTCGACCTCGTCATCCACGATCCTGCCGAGGATGTAGCGATCGCATGAATCAAACAGTCCGAAACAAACGTCAGAAAGGCCCAATTCAATGACTCGTCGAGACGACTCCACCAGAATCCTGATTTCCAACGAGGCCGCGCAACGTCTTGCCCACGTGGTCAGTCGTCGTACGTTTTTGGCAATGACGGGTGGGGCGGCTGCTGCGGCAGCACTTGCTGCGTGCGGAAGCGACAGCAAGAGCGGCTCTGGCAACAAGTCGC
>JANOQU010000522.1:0-1641 GCA_031422355.1 Actinomycetes bacterium | reverse complement strand
ACAACCCGAGAGCGGCAACGCGGAGGTAGCTCACGTAGGTCTGATCGAAACTCGTTGGGACGAGGGCCGGCACCAGCATGATCCCAGCGGTCGACAGGGCTACGAGAGCGAGGAGCCAGCGGGCAGCGCGGGTATCGGTGGTCTTGGCCCACTCGACCCGGATAAGCCGTGAGAACGGGATAGGTCCTGGCGCCGACGGTGCGGCGTCGATGCCGAGGGTTCGGGGGGCGAGTGACGTGGTCATGCTGCAGCCTCCTGGGCCGGAGCCGCCGTGGCGGCGGTGAGGGAGAAGAACAGTTGTTCCAGACCGCTTGTCTCGGACTGACGCAACTCGGTGAGCAGCACCTGGTGGTCGCGAGCGACGCCCGCCAGCACCTCGGTCGTGACCCGACCCCCGGAGACGTCCACGGTGAACGCATCTCCCGGCCCGGCGACGTAGTCGATACGCGCAACCTGGAGCGCCGCCGCAAGTGCACCGGGGTCGGGGCTGCGCACGACGATCGTGGAGCTGGCAAGCAGATCGTCCAGCCGACCAGCGGCCACCACGGCACCGCCTGAGATGACGACGAGGTGATCAGCGGTGGCCTGCACCTCGTGGAGCAGGTGACTCGACAACAGCACCGTGCCGCCATGGTCGGCGAAGTCGCGCAGCAGCGTTCGCATCCAGGCGATGCCCTCAGGATCGAGCCCGTTGGCCGGTTCATCGAGGATCAGCGCCCCAGGTTCACCGATGAGGGCCTGGGCGATGCCGAGTCGTTGGCGCATGCCAAGGGAGTAGGTCCCGACCCGTTTCTCCGCCGCATCAGTGAGCCCGACGAGGTCCAACAGGTGCTCGACTCGGCTCGTGCGAACGCCTGCAAGCCGCGCTGCGATCGTAAGCGTCGCCCGGCCACTGCGCCCGGGATGCATCGCAGACGCGTCGAGCAGCAGTCCGACCACACGCGTCGGGTTGGGCAACTCGACGAACGGTCGCCCGTCGATGGTCGCGGTACCGCGATCGGGTCGCACCAGCCCGACGATCATCTTCAGCGTGGTGGATTTACCGGCGCCGTTTGCCCCGAGGAAACCTGTGATGGTCCCGGGTTCGCAGCGCAACGAGACGTCGCGCACGACGGGCAACTGTTTGTAGCTCTTGGTGAGAGCGGTTGTCGTGATCATGTGTCCAGCCTGAACCGGCCGGTGCACCGGCGCATCGGGCGGACGGCCACGATCCGATGTCCGAATGGACGTTCGGCCGCTTCCCACTTCTCGCCATTCGTTGGTTGCAATGTCGACTTTCGTCGATGTTGCACGGGGGCCCTGAGCCGTATGCTCCGACTATGTCCTGGCTTCGCAGATGGTGGGCCCATACCGCTCCCACCGCGATGCTGGCACAGAGCGACTCGGCTCATCCCGACACGGTGGCGCCCAGGACTGCCCGTGACTGGTCCTTTGACGCCGGTGCGTTCGTCATCGCCGCCGCTCTCGGCGCCATCATCCTGAGCGTTACCGGCGACGTCACCGCCAATCGGATGACCTCGGGGCAGGTGCTCACCGACGCCGCATTCGGAGCTCTCTGCTGTCTTGCCCTGTGGTGGCGGCGGCGCTGGCCGTTTGGGGTGGCGCTGGTTTGCGTCCTATTGGGCACGTTTTCGACGTTTG
>JANOQU010000521.1:0-3790 GCA_031422355.1 Actinomycetes bacterium | reverse complement strand
GCGCTCGGTGCCGGGCACTTCATCACGACCCGCCAGGACTACTTCGACGCTGAAGGCCAGCGTGTTGGCAGCATGCTGTTCCGGATCTTGAAGTTCCGTCCGGCGGCCAAGCGGCCGCTGGCACCGCGTCCCCAGCGTCCTCGTCCGTCGCTGACCCATGATCAGCTGTTCTGGTTCGAGGGACTGCAACAGGGCAGGTTGCTGATTCAGAAGTGCTCTGAATGCAACACCCTTCGGCATCCGCCCGGACCGATGTGTCGGGAATGTCATTCATTGCAATGGGAAGCTGTCGAAGCGACCGGCGGAGGAAGCATTCACAGCTTCGTCGTTGTGCATTATCCGCAGATTCCCAGCCTCGACTATCCGAATCAAGTGGTCCTGGTGGATCTCGACGAGGGAGTGCGCGTGGTCGCCAACACCATCGACACCTCTCACGCAGACCTTCGAATCGGTGCCCGTGTTCGCTTGCGAGTCCAACAGTGCGACGACGATTTGTCGTTGCCATTCTTCGAGGTGATTGGCTGATGAACTTCGATCTCAGCGACGAACAGCAGGTCGTCAACGACCTGGCCAAGCAGATCTTCGAAGGTCACGCCTCCGTCGACCAGGTCAAGCACGTCGAGCGAAACGGCGACGGGTTCGACCGTGCACTCTGGGCAGAGTTGGCCAAGGCGAACCTGCTCGGGCTGTGCCTGCCTGAAGATGTCGGTGGCAGCGGCTACGGGCTGGTGGAGTTGTGCTTGGTGCTGGAGCAGCAGGGTCGTCGCGTCGCGCCGGTTCCCTTCCATGCAACGGTTGCAATGGCTGCACTCGCGATCGCGGAGTTCGGGACCGCCGAACAACGCCACGGTCTGCTGCCCGGAGTCATTGCCGGTGAGGTGGTCCTGACGACCGCGCTGAGCGAGAGTGGTATCGACGACGCCTTACGACCGTCGGTCGTGGCGACGGCGGTCGACGACGGCTGGCGTCTTGTGGGCTTCAAGCCAAGTGTGCCCACAGCGCAGTTTGCGAGTCGGATTCTCGTTCCGGCCCGCCAGGATGACGGGGCAATCGGCGTCTTCTTGGTGGACCCGACCGCTGAGGGCATCGACGTGCAACCGGTGTCGGCCACCAGTCGGCAACCGTTTGCTCATGTCGAACTCGACACGTTCGTCGCTGCAGGCGACCGGCTCGGCGGCGTCGATGGCGATGGCCACGAGCAACTGTCGTTCATTCTCGAACGCGCCCTTGTCGGCCTCTGTGCGTTGCAACTCGGTGTCTGCGCGGCGGCGATCGAGCAGACTGCGACCTACACCAGCAGCCGTACCCAGTTCGGTAAGCCGCTCAGCACCTTTCAAGGCGTCGCCCACCAGGCCGCCGATGCGTTCATTCTCACGGAACCAATGCGGGTCACGATGCTGGAAGCCGCCTGGCGTCTGATGCACGGCCTGTCGTCGCGCCAGGAAGTTCTGATCGCCAAATACTGGGCGAGTGAGGGTGGCCAGAAAGTGGTTCACCTCTGTCAGCATCTCCACGGCGGGATGGGTTCGGATATCGACTACCCGATCCACCGCTACTTCCTGTGGGGTGTTCAGATCGAGACAACACTCGGTGCCGGAAGTGTGCAACTTGCTCGGCTCGGCGAACTGATCGCGCAGGAGGGACGATGAACAGTGAGGACGTGAACATCGGCGACGAGTTGCCGGCCCTTGAAATTCCGCTCACGCGAACCCTCATCGTCGCTGCGGCAATCGCGAGTCGCGACTATCAAGACGTCCACCACGATCCGGTCCTGGCACGGGAGAAGGGATCCAAGGACATCTTCATGAACATCCTGTCGACTAACGGTCTGATCGGGGGATATATCACCGATTGGGCCGGACCCGACGCCGTGATCAACAAGGTCGCAATCCGCCTCGGTGCGCCGAACTATCCGGACGACACGATGACCATCACCGGGCGAGTCACTGCCAAAGAGGCCGACACGATCGAAGTCTCCGTCGTCGGCGCGAACGGTCTCGGCAACCATGTGACCGGCACGGTCCTGGTGCGACTGCCAACGAAGGGCACGTCATGAGTCGCCGCAACTTCCTTGGTGGCAAGGCCGCGATCGTCGGCATCGGAGCCACGGAGTTCAGCAAGGACTCCGGCCGCAGCGAGATGAGTCTCGCCTGCGAAGCAGTGGTTGCGGCACTCGACGATGCTGGCATCGAACCCCGAGATGTCGACGGCTTTGCGTGCTTCGGGCCAGAGAACAACCCCGAGATCGAGATCGCCCGCCATACCGGGATGAACGAACTGACCTTCTTCGGTCGAGTCCACTACGGCGGCGGCGCTGCGTGCGCCACCGTCCATCAGGCAGCGATGGCCGTGGCCACCGGCGCGGCCGACGTGGTCGTGTGCTACCGGGCATTCAACGAGCGTTCCGGGCGCAGGTTCGGATCCGGAGTCCAGGGCATAACGCCGGAACCGACAGCCGAGCGCGGCCAATTCAGTTGGTACGCGCCGATGGGCCTGCTCACTCCGGCGTCGTGGGTCGCGATGGTTGCCCAGCGCTACATGTACATCTACGGAGCGACCAGCGAGGATTTCGGGCGCGTCGCAGTAGCGGATCGCAAGCACGCCGCCAATAATCCCAAGGCCTGGTTCCACGATCAGCCGATCACGCTGGAGGACCATCAAGCGAGCAGGTGGATCGCCGAGCCACTGCATCTTCTCGATTGCTGTCAGGAGACCGACGGTGGGCAAGCGCTGATCGTGACCAGCCCCGAGCGTGCCAGAGATCTTCGCCAGACACCTGCCATCGTCGAAGCCGTTGCCCAGGGAACTGGCGTGGATCAGCACGTGATGACCAGTTTCTATCGCGATGACATCGCTCAACTGCCGGAGATGGGTGTCGTCGCCCGCCAACTGTGGGAGGGATCCGGGCTCTCGCCCAGCGACATCCAGATGGCTATTCTCTACGACCACTTCACGCCGTACGTCCTGATGCAGCTCGAAGAATTCGGCTTCTGCGGTCGCGGTGAGGCCAAGGATTTCATCCGTGACGGTCGAATCGAACTCGGTGGCGAACTGCCGATCAACACTCACGGCGGGCAACTCGGCGAGGCGTACATTCATGGGATGAATGGAATCGCCGAGGGCGTCCGCCAGATCAGGGGAGCGTCGGTCAACCCAGTGCCCGATGTCGAACACATCCTCGTGACCGCTGGAACCGGCGTACCGACCAGCGGCCTGATCCTTGGTCGGGACTTCTGATCGCCAACGCTCTGCAATCGCCACGTCACCCATCATCATCCCACCCAGATCCAGCGCCAATCCGGAGACAACTATGAGCCTCATCGACGAGATCGACATCGCCAGCCACGACGCCTACATGAACGGTGTCCCGTTCGATCAGTTCGCCAGGTTGCGGGCCGAGGCGCCCGTTTTCCGCCACCGCCAGGTCGAGCCTGAACAACCGGCGGACGGCTTCTGGGTCGTCACCCGCCACGCTGATTGTGTGAAGGTCAATCGCCAATGGGAGAACTTCTCGTCACAGCGCAAGGGAGCAATCCTCACCGAGGACCGCGCAGATCTCGAGTTCGCTCGGATGCTGATCGACCTCGACCCGCCTGAGCACGCACGCCTGCGCCAACTCGTCAGTCGCGGCTTCACGCCGAAGGTGATCCGCTCGATGGACGGCCACTTCCGTGAAGTTGCTGCTCGAATCATCGGCGACGCAGTTGCCAGTGGCACGTTCGATTTCGTCACGGATGTCGCCGCGGAGTTGCCCCTCTTCGCGATCGCAGAACTGCTCGGCGTGCCGACC
>JANOQU010000520.1:0-1684 GCA_031422355.1 Actinomycetes bacterium | reverse complement strand
GTCGACGAGAGCATCGATCCGTCGTCGGGCACCACGACGTCGAGCACGAGCACGACGAGCACCACGAGTACCACGATCCCGGTGTTGGTCGAACGCGAGACCGGCGGGTGCGAAGGGCGTGGCGCGGATGCATTGCCGGCGATGAAGTTCGTGACCGAGAACCCGATCTTCGGCCCGATCGATATCGGTGATGTGATCGCGACTGCTGGAGGCTCCAAGAGCCTGGTTCCACCGGACATCATCATTGGCGAAGTGATCAACAAAATTCAACGTGCCAGTTCTGCGGGGCCCTTGCTCGAGATCCAACTCGCAGCGGACCTCGATCACCTCAGCTTGGTCCAGATCGTGCTCTACACGTCTGCTTCGGAAGTTCCCGGCTGAGGTGGAGACGTTCCTCCGTCGGCCGATTCTTCGGATCGTGCCAGTTGGACTGGTTGTACTTGCGGTCCAGGTTTCCTGGTTCGGCGCGGTCCGGCCGTTCGACACCGTCATCCAAGTCGTGCTCGCACTTGCGGCAGCGTCTGGCGTTCCCGGTGGCGCCGAGCGCGGCGCGTGGATGGGCTTCGTCCTCGGGATCATGTTCGACCTTGGCACCGCGGCGCCGCTCGGACAGCACGCCCTGGCATACGGACTGGCGGGATTTACAGCGGGTCTCGTCAACGCCGTCGCGGTCGACCCGCACTGGTGGCTCTCGATGATTTTCGTCGCACTCGGCGGAGCGGTTGGGGAGTTCTCGATCCCTGTGATCGAAACGTTCATGAGCGACGGAGGTGGCTGGCAGGGCCAGCACTTGTCGCGCATTCTTCCTGTGATCGCTGTGACCTGCGCGGCGTTCTCGCCTTGTTTCATACCGTTGAGCAGGTGGTGCTTGGCGATCAGAAAGAAGAAGTGGAAGGTCCGGACTGAATGAGACGCAGCCCGCGGCCTGCTGGCCATCACGAGACAGCACAATGGGACCATGGCAGTTGACAAACGCGCCGTCCGTTTGGGCGCGCTCGCACTGGTATCGGTGATTCTCTTGGGGATCATCGGAACCCGACTGTGGTTCCTGCAGACCGTGCAGCGCCAGTCCGTGCAGGACCGCGTGGAACTCAGTAAGACTCGGACCCAAATGCTCGTCCCAGAACGCGGCCGAATCTTCGACGCGTTCGGCCGGGTGCTCGCCGACAACCGGCGAATCCTGACGGTCACCATCGACCGGTCCGTGATCCGCCGAACCAAACAGCGCACCGAACTGTTCACACGCTTGTCGGGGATCCTCCAAGTTCCCGTGGAGACGATGGAAGCACGCTGGACCGACGGCCGATACAGCAACTTTCTGCCGCTTCCCGTCGCCGAAGATGTGCCGGAAGACGTCGTGCTCCAGATCGAAAGCCGGAGCGAGGACTATCCGGGAGTCCGCGGCGACGAGGATTGGGAGAGGGTGTATCCGTACGCTCCGCTCGCGAGTCACGTGATTGGCTATCTCGGTCTGATTCTGAAGAATCAAGCTGCCGAGTACAAGGCGCTCGGATATCTCAACAACGAAACGGTTGGCCAATTCGGCGTCGAGAAGAGTATGGAGGAAGTGCTGCATGGCGAGTGGGGCGAAGTCGTGTACGAAGTGGATAGCGCCAACCGCGTCGTTCGCGAAGTGTCGCGTCGAGAGCCTCGCGCGGGTAAGGACATCCGCCTGACGATCGAC
>JANOQU010000519.1:0-6069 GCA_031422355.1 Actinomycetes bacterium | reverse complement strand
ACAAGCGCCAGGGACAAGAGCCAGGGACAAGAGCCAGGGCGAGGGCCTGGGGCGGAACGGGACCGATTCGCCGGATCAGTGCGGCAGCAGGACCAGGTCGTCTCGATGAATGACTTCGTGAGCGATTCGGGCCGGAAGGTCTCGAGTACTGCGGCCTGCGTGTTGCTGCACAGTGTCGGCTGACAGCACGGCCATGCCCCGAGCGAAGACCACGCCATCGGGGGTGCAGACCTCGATGGTCGAGCCTTCGCTGAAGTCGCCATCGACGCCGATCACACCCGCTGGCAGCAACGACTTGCCGCCCTCCACCAGCGCCCGATACGCGCCAGCATCGACGGTGACTGAACCGTGACTATGGCTGGCGAAACCGATCCACAATTTGCGTGCCGAGAGACGCCTGTCGTTCGGGGCGAACGACGTTCCGACAGAGATCCCCGCGACTGCGTCGACCAGAACATTGGGCCGCAGGGCTTGGGCAATGACGGCGCGCACGCCGGACCAACTCGCCAGTCGGGCGGCCTGAAGTTTCGACGCCATTCCACCGCTGCCGCGGGCAGTGCCCGTCGCTCCCGCGCTGACCGAGAGCAGCGGATCATTGGCCGCCACCTCGCCAATCAGGGTGGCTGTCGGGTCGGTTCGGGGATCAGCACTGTAGAGCCCTGGCGTGTCAGTCAGCAGAATCAGCAGATCGGCATTGACGTTGTGGGCGACGAGAGCCGCGATCCGGTCGTTGTCGCCGTAGCGAATCTCGTCGCTGGCGACCGTGTCGTTTTCGTTGACAATCGGGACGCAGCCGAGTTCGATCAGCCGGGCGAGAGTGTTGCGCGAATGCAGGTACTGGGCGCGATCAGCGAAATCGTGGGGGACGAGCAACACTTGCGCAGCGACCAGGCCATGGCGGGCGAATGCCCGGTTGTACTCCTCCATCAGCCGCGGCTGGCCAGCCGCGGCGAGAGCTTGCAACGTCAGAACATCGGTCGGTCTGGCAGGCAGGCCGAGCGCGGCAACACCGGCTGAGATCGCCGCCGAACTGACGAAGATCACCTCGTGCCCGGCGACGCGCAGCGCTGCCATCTGATCGCACAAGGATTCGATTACGTCTCGCTGGATGATGCCGGCCCCGTCGGTCAGCGACGACGTGCCGACCTTGGCAACGATTCGCACTACAGGTCCGGTTCGTACTCGAAGCTGAACTGACCGATCCAGACGATGTCGCCCTCCTGGGCGCCGGCTCGGCTGAGCAATCGGTCAACGCCCAACTTCTTGAGCCGCTCGTCGATCCAGTTGAGTGCCTCCGGCGATGTGACGTCGTTGAGGGCAACCACCCGCTCGACTGCCCGACCGACGACCCTGAACTCACCCTCTTGAATGCGTTCGACGACCGAGCCATCCACCTCTGGTCGAATGATGACCAGGCCCTCCCGGTGCGGCGCCGCTTGGCGAGCCTGATCGACCAACGTCGCGAGATGGGCGACGAGTTCCCGGACGCCTTGATACGTCGGGGCGCTCATCCGCCGACCGTCCCACTCGGTGTCGGCTCCGATGTCACTCTTGGTACCAACGACCACGCGCGGCCGTAACAGCATCTCGGGCTCGTAATTCTCCAGTTCATGCAGAAGAATGCGTTCCTGCTCGGCGGGGCTGGTGCCATCAGTTGCGGCGAGATCGACGAGAACGCACAGCACTCGCGCTCGTTCGATGTGGCGCAGGAACTGATGACCGAGTCCCTTGCCCTCGCTGGCGCCCTCGATCAGACCCGGTATGTCGGCCACGATGTACTCGGTGTTGGAGTCCATCCGAACGACACCGAGATGCGGCTCCAGCGTGGTGAACGGGTAGTCGGCGATCTTCGGCTTGGCGGCGCTGACCGTCGAGATGAACGTGCTCTTGCCGGCATTCGGGAATCCAACGAGTGCAACATCGGCCATCAGTTTGAGGTCCAGCTTCAGCCAGCGGTCGGTGCCGTGTTCTCCCTGCTCGGCAAAGATCGGGGCCCGGCGACGGTTCGACCAGAACTTGGCATTGCCACGGCCACCTCGGCCACCGGGCGCGGCCAACCAGCGGTCGCCGTGATGCACCAGGTCGGCGAGCAACTCGCCCGTGTACATGTCACGGGCCACGGTTCCTTCTGGAACCATGATCTCGATGCCCTCGCCACGTTTGCCGTGCTGATCCTTGCCCTTGCCGTGCACGCCATCCTTGGCCCGACGGTGCGGATGGTCGCGAAAAGCAAGCAGAGACGCAACGTTGCGCGTTGCGACAAGCCACACGTCGCCGCCCTGGCCGCCGTCGCCACCGTTGGGACCACCGAAGGCAACGGGGCCTTCACGACGGAACGAGACACAGCCGGCTCCGCCGTCGCCTCCGCGCACATTCAGTTGGGCTTCATCGACAAATCCACTCATAGGGCGATGGCAGGCTATCTGTCAGACCCTTCACGTAGCCTCGGACAGATGAACGAGCCACATCCCGACGCGTCGGCGCAAGAGCGCGCCCAACGCTGGGCCTCGACGATGGCCGGCCACGCCGTGGCCGGGATCCAACTTGCCCACGCAGATTCGTGGGCGGGTCCAGGTACCAACTCGGTGGTCGATCGCGATGCTCGAGAACGTTCGCAGGACGAATCGATGTCGCTCCTGGCAACCCGCTCCCACGATGGCGGCGACCGCTTCATCGAAGAGGAACCCGATCAGTTCCGCACCTGTTTCGAACGCGACCGTGACCGCATCCTGCATGCGTCGGCGTTCCGGCGTCTGGCAGGCAAGACCCAGGTCTTCGTCTTCCCCGACGACCACCAGCGCACTCGCCTGACCCACGCCCTCGAGGTGGCCCAGGTCGCAGTCTCGATCTCGAGGGCGCTCGGACTCAATGTCGCACTCACCGAGGCGATCGCGCTCGGCCACGATTGCGGGCACGGCCCCGGCGGCCACGCGAGCGAGGATGCCCTCAGCCCGTACCTGCCGGGCGGCTACGACCATGCGCTGTGGGGAGCCGATGTCACCCTCGTGCCGCTCAATTTGTGCCGTGAGACACTCGACGGCATCCGCAACCACTCGTGGTCGCGGCCCGCACCGATGACACCGGAGGGTGAGGTGGTCTCGTGGGCGGACCGGATCGCATATGTCTGTCATGACTTCGAGGACGCCGTCGCGGCCGGAATCGTCACCCCCACCATGCTTCCCTCACTCGTCCGGGATCGGTGTGGCGCGTCCCGTTCCCGCCAACTCGGCGCCTTCGTCCATGCAATGGTCGATGCGGCGGTCACCACAGGCCGAATTGGGATGACCGACGACTGCGCAGCGGCGTTGTCGGCCTTCAGGTCGTTCAACTACGAACACGTGTATTTGCGTCCAGCATCGACCGCACAGGCCAACGCCGTGATCGCTTTGCTGCGGACGCTCGTCGAACACTATGCGGATCGACCGAACCTGTTGCCTGCAATATCGGAGCGCTACGTGCCGCGAGTCGAGGTCTCAGGCCTCCAGGCCGGCAGCGCTGAGGCACTCCATGAGGCCGTGCGGTACGTGAGCGGGATGACCGATCGTTTCGCCTGCCGCCAGGCAATGATGCTGCTTGGCTGGGGAGCAGAACGTCTTCCGCAGGGCATCGGGGTCCACAATTGAGACGACCCCCGGCCGAGATTCGGCTGGGGGTCGTTCGAAACACTTGAGCGATCGTCGGCGGCAGCCGACGGTTCGTCAGCCGACGGGAGCGTCAGCGACGATGTTGATCACGCGGCGGCCACGAAGGTTACCGAATTCGACTACTCCATCTTTGAGAGCGAACAGGCTGTCGTCCTTGGCCAAGCCGACGTTGTTGCCAGGATGAAACTTGGTGCCGCGCTGGCGAACAAGGATGCTGCCAGCAGTGACGACGGTGCCACCGAATTCTTTGACTCCCAAACGCTGAGCGTTGGAGTCACGGCCGTTGCGGGTTGATCCGCCACCTTTTGTCTTCGACATGATTCAGCCCTTTGCGATCGAGGTGATTTCGACGACGGAGTACTGCTGACGGTGACCCCAGCGCTTGCGCTGGTTGGTGCGCCGCTTGTAGGTGAAGCCGTCGATCTTGACGCCCTTGACAGTGCCGATGACCTTACCGGTGACGGTAGCGCCCTTCAGTTCTGCCGGGGTCGCCAAGACGGCATCGCCGTCGACGAGGAGGATGGGTGTGAAGGAGACGTCGGCGCCGTCTTGCTCTCCGAGAAGCTCGACCTGCAATTGCTGGCCTTCTGCGACTCGTTCCTGCTTACCGCCGGTTGCGATTACTGCGTACATAGCGTGACGATCCTATCGGTGGACTTCGGTCATTCGGGCGGGGTTCGCGCCGATCGTTCGGGTGATGCGCTTCGAGGTACTCATTCGAGGAGGGCGAGATCAACCATCACGCCGCGGCCGTCACAGTTCGGGCACTGATCGGCAAAGTTGGTCAGCAATCCCTCGCCGATTCGTTTGCGAGTCATCTCGACCAAACCGAGTTCGGAGATGTCAAATACCTGTGTGCGGGTCTTGTCTCGTGACAACGCAGCCTTGAACGCATCGACCACCTTCTTGCGGTTTTCGCGAATCTCCATGTCGATGAAGTCGATCACGATGATGCCGCCGATATCGCGCAGACGCAGTTGACGGGCGATCTCGTCAGCGGCTTCGAGGTTGTTGTGGAACACCGTTGCCTCGAGGTTGCTGTTCGAGGTGCCGACGTTCTTGCCGGTGTTGACATCGATCACCGACAGGGCCTCGGTGTGCTCGATGATCAAAGAGCCACCCGATGGCAGCCAAACCTTGCGGTCGAGCGCCTTGTGTAGCTGCTCGTGGAGATGGAACCGCTCGTAGATCGGGAGGCCTTCCGCGTCGGGATCGTAGAACTCGACCCGATCGGCGAGCTCGGGATTGAATGCACCGATGTAGTCGTGGACCTCGTCGAACAGGCGCTTGTCGTCGATCACGACACCGCGATATTCGGCGTTGAATTCCTCGCGGATCACCCTCACTGCAAGTTCTGGTTCGCGGTAGAGCAAGCCTGGGCCCTGCATCTTCTTGGCCTTGGCCTCGATCATGTTCCACTGCGTCAGAAGGCGGGTCATATCGGCGCGCAGTTCGTGCTCGCTCGCGTTCTCGGCAGCAGTCCTCACGATGAGACCGTGCTCAGCAGGCTTGACCCGGTCGAGAATATTTCGGAGCCGTTTGCGCACGTCGTCGGGCAGTCGCTTGGAAATGCCGTATGTCTTGCTGTTCGGGATCAACACGACGAACCGACCGGGCAATGAAACCTCTTGGGTGAGGCGGGCGCCCTTGGCACCGATCGGGTTCTTGGTCACCTGACAGACGATGAGTTGCTTGGCCTTGAGGATGTTCTCGATCCGTGCGTCCTTGCCGACTGCTCCCCCGGCACCCGGACCACGCTCGACGATGTCTTCCTGGTCGTACTGAACGTCGCCGCGATACAACACGGCATTCTTGGGCGTCGCGATGTCGACGAATGCTGCTTCCATGCCAGGCAGCACGTTCTGGACCTTGCCGACATAGATGTTGCCGTGGATCTGACTGACGTCATCGGCGGGTCGGCTGACGTAGTGCTCGACGAGATGCCGACCTTCCAGAACCGCGACCTGGGTGAGGTTGTCGCGCACTTGGACACACATCAAGTAACGCCCGATCGGGCGACCGTTGCGCTCCTTACCACGGCGCTTCTCGAGCACGTCCGGATCGAGTTGGACCCCGCCACCACGACTGTCAGAATTGCGTCCGTCACCGCGCCCATCGCCCCCGCGACCTTCGTTTCGCGATCCGGACCCTGCACCTTTGGCTTTGGTGGGCTTACTGCGGCTGCGCTTCTTCTTGGACGACGACGCATCAGACTCGGAGTCATCTGCGGCAGCCGAGATCGCTGGCGACGGCGGCAGGATCGCTGGCCGTGGAGCTGGTCGAGTGTCACCGATCTGGGGACGCCGAACAAGCGCTGCGTCCGCGGCCTCGGCACTCGGGCGACCCTCGGAGAGTCGTTCGGGAAGCTCTGGAACTGGCACCTTTGGCGTCCGCTGACGGCCTGTGGACGGGCGCGGCGACTTTG
>JANOQU010000518.1:0-7086 GCA_031422355.1 Actinomycetes bacterium | reverse complement strand
GCATCGGCAATATCCGTGGCCACATGAGGCGACGGTACAACGGCTTTGGCACTCTTGCAAGCTGTTCGCAATAACAAGTTCTTTGCTCATCCAGAATCGTTTCGGCTACGAATTACAGCCTTCCCGTAGGCTTGGGTTGATGGATGCCGCCACTCGAATCGACGCGATGCTGGCCCGAGTACGCGCCGATGGCGGTCGGGCAACGACAGCCCGGCGGGCGATTCTGCAGACGCTCATCGATCACCACGACGTGCATCCAACGGTCGAGCACATCACGACCACCGTGCAGGCAAACCATCCCGAAGTCGCCGAATCCACGGTGTACCGATTCCTCGACGAACTCGAACGACTCGGAATCGTCGAACACGTTCGTCTCGGTCACGGCCCGACCGTCTACCACTTTGCCGAAGATACGAACCACCATCACCTCGTGTGCTCGACATGCGGACGGGTCACAGAGGTTCCCCAGCGAATCTTCGACTCGTTGAGTAAGAGAGTGCTCCGCGACTACGCATTCGAGATCGAGGCCCGTCACTTCACGCTCGCCGGCCGTTGCCAGACCTGTGACGAACAGGACTCCCCCGGTGTACACGGCCACAGTCACCGCTGAGTTGCGGCCTTGACGGCGAGACGGGTGAGGGTCGCTCGGCGCTCTGGAGTGATCGCCGCCGCGTTGCTCGCGCTCGCGGCCGTCGAGCGATACGCGTTCGTCGAGGGGTGGCGGCTCCAACGACAGAACTCGGCGATCAAACTCGGCGCCGGGCCGTTCGTTGGATCGTGGGACCTGCGTCTCTCAGCGATGGCGATCCCAGCGATCGTGATCGGCCTCTCTGCGGCGGCGGGGCTCCCCCATCTGATCCACCGACTCAGCCCGTGGCGATCGATGTTGTTGACCGCAATGGTGGCGGCCTCGTTCGTTCTCGCACTTGCGGCGTCGGACGGCTGGGCCCAGATCTTGCGACCGGTCACGGACCCGACCGAGTACTGGGCCGGTGTTGCCAAAGCCCGTCCGGCCAGCGACTACCTGCGGACCTTTCTCGATCGCCAGAAGTTCTACGCGGTACACGTACGCGGCCACCCCCCAGGGTTCATGTTGATTCTGCTGTTGCTGCGCTGGGTGGGTCTTGCGAGCGCGTGGTTCGTTGCGGCGCTGTCATACTTCGGCGTTGCGCTCTCGGTCGTTTCGGTCGGTTTCACCGTATGGCGTGTTGCCGGTCGGGAGTCGCTTCGGCGGGCTCTGCCGTTTCTGGGAATTGCCCCGTTCGCTGTCTGGCAGGGCACCTCGGCCGACGCGTTCTTTACCGGCGTCACGGCAGCCGGAATCGCATTGCTCGCCATTGCGATGACGACCGCCCGACGGCGGATCGAGATCTCATCTGCCGTGGCCGGCGGCGCCGTACTTGGCGGATGTTGTTTCCTCACGTTCGGCGCCCCCTCGTTGGCACCGCTCGTGATCGCGCTCGCTTGGACGACCCGACGAATCAGGTGGCTCCCTGCGGCGTTGGTCGGCGTCGCGGCGGTGCTCGGCGTCTTTGCATGGTTCGACTACTGGTGGATCGACGGTCTGAACAACACCCGGATGTTCTATGCGGCGGGCACCGCCAAATTCCGACCTGCGTTCTACTTCTTCTTCGCCAACATTGCCGTTCTTGCCATTGCCGTCGGCCCGGCAACGCTGGCCGGGTTCACGCGACTTCGCCGTGGTGGTTCGGTCGCGCTGGTGGTCGGAGCGCTCGCCTGTGTATTTTTGGCCAATGCGTCGGGCCTGTCCAAAGCCGAGACCGAACGAATCTGGCTGCTCTATATGCCATGGCTGGCCGTCGCCGCCGGAGCACTTGCTACAACCGTTCGACGCCAACAGTTGTGGCTCGCCAGCCAAGTGATTGCAGCCGTCATTCTGCAGGCTGCGCTGGTCTCGAAGTGGTAGGCGGCAAGGAGTGACTCGAGAGATGGTGATGTCATGACTGCCCAGCGAGTTCTGGTCACGGGTGGGGCCGGATTCATCGGCTCGTTCATCGTGGATCAACTGATCAACGATGGAGTCGAGGTTGTCTGCCTCGACAACTTGTCCGTGAATGCCCACCCCGCGGTGCCCGACTACCTCAATGCTGATGCCCGCTACATCTGGGCCGACATCCGGGATTCGGCTGCCTGGCACGAGGCGCTCGACGGGGTCGACGCTGTCTGCCACCAGGCCGGCAAGGTCGGCCTCGGCGTCGACTTCGGTGATGTCACGGAATACGTGGGTGACAACGACCTCGGATGGGCTGTCGGGCTCGGCGTGCTTCATGAGCGACACTTTGAGGGTCGAGTCGTGCTTGCCTCGTCGATGGTGGTCTACGGCGAGGGCCGATACCGATGTGCGGACCACGGCGTCGTGCGCGCTGGCGTGCGCTCTGCCGAGGCGCTGGCGAGTGGCCGGTTCGAGCCACCCTGCCCGACGTGCGGCGGCGACCTCATGGCGGAGGCGATTCCGGAAGACGCACCGTTGGAACCTCGCAACGTCTACGCATCGACCAAACTGCATCAGGAACACCTCCTCGCAGCATTTGCCGTCGAACACCGTGTGCCAGCGTGCTGGCTTCGATACCACAACGTCTATGGGCCCCGAATGCCGCGTGATACGCCCTACGCCGGAGTCGCCAGCATCTTCCGAAGCGCGCTGGAGCGCGGAGTTGCGCCCAAGGTGACCGAGGATGGCCACCAGCGTCGCGACTTCGTCCACGTCAGTGACATCGCCAGGATGAATGTGGCCGCGCTCACGAACGAGGCGGCAATCGAGGGGGCCGTCAATGTCGCCAGCGGCAGCCCTCATACCGTCTTGGAGATGGCCGAGGCATTGTCAGCAGCGATGGGTTCGCAACCCGGTGACCAACGATGGCCTCGCGTGACGGGTGACTACCGCCTAGGCGATGTCCGCCACGTCTTCGCGTCCACCCAACGAGCCGAGGACGAACTCGGGATCACCGCCAGGATGGCCTTCATCGAAGGCATGAACGAGTTCGCGACGGCTGCCTTGCGGGCACCGGTCGGGCGTCAGTGATTCTTCACAAGGCTGAGGTGGCGCTGAACCGGAGCAGGAGTGCATCGGCGGCGGATCGGCACGACCACCACCTTCCAGGTGGCTGCGCCGAACATCGCTGCAACCAACACGGTCTCGAGCAGCATCCGAACTGGTGACGAAAGGCTGATCGGCAAGAGGTCGATCGTGGAGTGTGCGATGGTTCGAGCAGCGATCATGCCGAACAGAATTGCGACCGCAAGGATCCAGCTGCGATATCGCCCCACCATCAACGCTCGAAAACCGTCCATACATGAGCCATCGGCACAACATCGCCCGGACTCAAGCGAAGATCCGAGGGTTTCGCGATCACGTTGGCGGTCACCAAAGCCTCGGCAGTACAGTTCGGCGATGCACGGAGCCGACCCGACGACCGCAGCGACAACGGCAGCGACAACGGCAGGGATCATCGGCGTAATCGGTGGCTCCGGGTTGTATTCCTTTCTCGACGACGTCGAACATGTCGTGGTCGACACGCCGTACGGAGAACCGAGCGGTCCGCTCGCTATCGGCCGTCTGGGCGCAAGCGATGGCGATGGCGATCGCACTGTCGTCTTTCTTCCCCGTCACGGACCTGGTCACGTCATGCCGCCTCATCGGATCAACTACCGCGCCAACCTTTGGGCGCTGCAGTCGATGGGTGTGACCCGAGTGTTGGGTCCCGCCGCATGCGGTTCGCTGCAATCGACGATTCATCCGGGTGACCTCGTCGTCTGCGACCAGTTCGTCGATCAAACCAGCATGCGGATCGGCACGTTCTTCGACGGCCCGATCGTCAATCATGTCTCGATGGCCGATCCATATTGTCCGCAGATGGCGGCAACGCTGATCGAAGCTGGACGCAACGAGGGAATGACGGTTCATCCACGGGGAACCGTCGTGGTCATTGCCGGTCCGAGGTTCGCGACTCGAGCGGAATCGGCGACATATCGGCGGCTCGGATACGACATCATCAACATGACCCAGTGCCCCGAGGTCGCGCTCGCCCGCGAGCTCGGAATGTGTTACTCGTCAGTCGCCTTGGTGACCGACTACGACAGCGGCGTCGACGACCGGCCGGAGATCGCGGCTGTGAGCCAGACCGATGTCTTTGCTGTGTTCGCCGCGAATGTCGATCGCCTCCGTCATGTCCTGCGGACGACAATTGCCAATCTCGGCGAGCGGACGTGCATTTGTCACGAATCGGCGAACCATGACCAGTGAGACTGTGACCAGTGACGTCACCCGAGCAACAGATCCGCTCGTCAGTGTCGAAGGCGTGACCAAGGTCTTCCGTCGTCGGGGCCGCGAAGTCGTCGCCCTGAGCGACGTGAACCTGAAGATCGGTCGCGGCGAATTCGTCAGCCTGCTCGGGCCGAGCGGCTGCGGCAAGAGCACGCTGCTACGACTCATCGGAGGATTGCATACCGCGGATGTGGGCACGCTCACGATCGGCGGAAATTCAGCTGATCAGGCCCGCTCAGCGAAGCAGTACGGCCTTGTCCCACAAGCACCAGCGCTCGTGCCGTGGAAGACGCTCAGCCAGAACGTACGGTTCCTGACCAAGCTTCATCGCGGCGCAGAGGCTCATCCGGTCATGAGCGATTCTCAGATCTCCGGGCTGCTCGACACCGTTGGGCTGAGTGGATTCGAGCGGGCTTATCCACACGAACTGTCTGGCGGAATGCAGCAGCGAGCCTCACTCGTGCGCGCCTTCGCCCTCGGCGCACCGATTCTGCTGATGGACGAGCCGTTCGCAGCGCTCGACGAAATCACTCGCGCCGACATGCGGTACCTGTTGCTCGAACTGTGGCGGGCCGGTGGCCAGGCAACGACCGTCGTCTTCGTCACCCATTCCGTCAACGAAGCAGCGATCCTCTCCGATCGGGTGGTCGTGATGGCGTCTGGTCCCGGCCGGGTCGGCGTCGAGCGAGCGATCGACCTTCCCCGACCGCGCAGCCCTGAGATGGAGGATGATCCTGCGTTTCACGAGATCGTCCGGGTCCTTCGAGCCGATCTGAAAGATCATCACGCCAGATGAGCAAAGTGGAAACCATCACGGCGCGGCGAGTGTTGTCTTTTCTTGCGCCAGCAATCGGGATCGGCCTCTTCCTCACAGTGTGGCAGCTGTGGATCAAGATCTTTGAGGTCAAGAAGTTCATCCTGCCAACGCCGTCGGACATCCTCAGCCACATCAACAGCGACAAGACATTCTATTTCGACAATGCCCGCACCACGCTCTGGGAGGCATTCCTCGGGTTCGCGATCGCATTCGTCATTGCAATGATCGGGGCGACGGCAATGGCCCAATGGCGATTCGTCGAACGAGCCGTTCTGCCCCTGGCCGTGCTCATTCAGGTCACACCGATCATCGCCTACGCGCCGGCGCTCGTGATTTGGCTCAAGTTCGGATTGAAGCCAATCCTGTTGATGACATCGCTGGTGTGCTTCGTTCCATTCCTCATCAACGGCGTCACGGGCCTGCGCTCCGTGGACCCGAACCTGCTCGAACTCGCCCGGTCCGTCGACGCGAGCTGGCGCGAAGTGTTCTTCGGGCTCCGCGTACCATCGGCACTGCCGAATATCTTCTCCGCAGCGAGAATTGCGGTCGGGTTGGCCTTGATCGGCGCCGTCCTCGGCGAGTTCTTCGGCGGTGCGACTCGTGGGCTCGGCTTTGCAGTCAAGCTCGCCCAAAACCGCAACCTGCCACTGCAACTCTGGGGATCGGTCTACGTTTTGGCCCTGATCGGATCATTGGTCACGCTGCTCATTGCAACCATCGAACGATTTGCACTGCATTGGCACAGCAGCCAGCGCCGATAGAACTTTCGCCCAAACCTTCACTACCCAGACCTTCAATACCCAGACCTTCAATACTCAGATAACGACAACCACACAGGAGATACACCATGATCAGCGTGAACAAGCGGATCGGGTCGTTCGGGGCGGCGTTCGTCGCCCTGGCATTGCTGACTGCTGCGTGCAGCAGTGACAGCGACACCGAGTCAACGACAGCACCTACAACAGCACAGACAACAGCACCGAGTACTGCCGAGACGACTGCGGAAACAACAGCCGAACCAACCGCAGAAACATCTGCAGAAACAACAGCAGAGACAACTGCAGAAACCGGCGGCGAGGACACCGGGGTGACGGCCGAAGGAATCTCTGATGAGCGTTGCGCAGCGAATGAGGCAGCTGGCAAAATCACCTACCTGAGCAGCTTCGATTTCGCTGCGTCGCCGTCGATCATCGACGTGGTCGTCGCCAAGGACAAGGGCTATTTCGAAGCCATGTGCCTGGACGTGGAGTTGACACCCAGTTTCTCCACCGCCAACTACACTCTCGTCGCAGCGGACACCGCTCAGTTCTCGTCAGCCGGCAACTACACAGAAATCCTCAACTTCTCCAACGACGGCGCCGAGTTCGTCGCCCTCGTCAACTACGGCAAGGTTCCCGTCGAAGGTCTGATCATTCCCGAGGGTGGGGTGTCTGCACTTGCGGACTTGAAGGGCAAATCGATCGGCGTCAAGGGTGACCTGCCACCGTCGATCGTGGCGATGCTTGCCCAAGCTGGGCTGACGCGGGGCGTCGACTACAGCGAGGTCCAGCTCCCCGGCTTCGATCCCGTCGCACACCTCAGCTTGGGCATCGATGCTCTACCCGTCTACAAGTCCAACGAGCCCGGCCAACTCGACGCGGCCGGAATTTCGTACACGCTGTTCGACCCAGCGGCCGAGGCAATTCCCGGCTCGTTCGGTCTGATCTACACGTCGAAGGCCTTCTACGATGAGCATCCAACTGCAGCGGCCGACTTCGCTCGTGCCGCACTGAAGGGCATGGAAGACACCATTGCCGACCCGGCCGCCGCCGTTGCGATCTGGGTCGCGGCAATCGACGCTGCTGGCAACCAGGCATTTCTGACCGAAGCCGGAGAGAGCTTCCGCCTTGGTGAAGAGTTGAAGCTGGTACTTGAGGGAACCCCTGACGGCGACCCCGTTGGGCTGATCGATGCCAGTCTGTTCGACAACGAGTACTCGGCGTAT
>JANOQU010000517.1:0-2260 GCA_031422355.1 Actinomycetes bacterium | reverse complement strand
GAGTTCGAGGAACTGGTCCGGCCGTACCTCGCCGAGACGGTGACGTTGCTCGGACGTTGCGTGGCCGAGGCCGGTCTGTCTCCAGGTGACCTCGCTGGGATTTCCCTTGTCGGCGGTTCCAGTCGTTCGCCGATTGTCGAGCAAATGGTCAAAGCTGCATTCCCGGACGTACCGGTGATTCGGCGAGGGGACCCCAAGACAGCCGTTGCGTCCGGCGCAGCGAGAGCCGTGCGCTCTGCGCTCCAGTCGACACCGTCGGCAGGGCGGGCAACACAGGAGGCGTCGCCGGGCACGGCTGCCCAGTCCGTTCGCCTCGCTCCGCCTGTGTCTCAGCCACCGAATGCGCCGGCGTCCGCCACCGGGTCCGAGCCTGGGTCCGGGCACGGTTCGTTCGCGCCAGCCGCGGCCGCCGGGTTCCCGGCCACGGTTGCGCCTTCTCCGGGCGGGCCGATCTCTCGCCCCAGCCATGGCGTCCCCGTCGTGCCCCAGGGCATTCAATCCGACCCCGGCTTTGCCACGGTTGCTCCAGTTGCTCCCGCGTCGTATTCGCCGCAACCGCCCGGCTCGCCGGCGTTTGTCGGCCAAGCCGGCCAAGCCGGTCAGCCTCCGGGCCCGATTGGTTACAACCCGAACGCGGCGACCGCGCCTGTCAAGAGTCGCAAGTCGGTCCTGATCGCAGCAGTCGTTGCCGTACTTGCGGTCGGTGCCGGAGCCGGGTACCTCTTGACCAAGGGCGAGGACCCAGTGCAAGCGGCCCAGCCGACCCGGCACGATTTAGCCACGGCCCTGCTACCGATCCGCGAGGTGCGCGACGTGTTGGGCACCGACTGGAACGCCGACGAACCGGGCGAGGGTGAACCGTTCTGCGAGCAATTCCTGCTCGAGGAACCAACACGAGAGCGGGCTGCGCTGTACTTCGCAACTGAGGAAGCCGAAGACGGCACGTTCACCACCAAGTACTTCTCGGAGAATCTGGCCAGCTACCCAACCGAGGACGGAGCACAGAAGGCGTTCGAACAGGACAAAGCAATCACGGCGAATTGCAAGAGTCAAGACACCGACGTGTTCGGCCTTCCAGCGACCTATCGATTCACCGACTCGACCGAAGAGGTTTCCAAACTCGGTGACGACGTCATTGCGATCAAATACGTGGCTTCGGCAACGGACGGATCAGCCGACAATCTGGCCAGCGGATTCATCATCGTTCGTCGGGTCGGCAGCCTGGTCATGAGCACCAGCTATGAACTCACGAATCGAGACGTCACCGACGATGAGTTCGATTCGTTGATCGATCTCACCGAATCCGCAATCGTTCGGGTCGATGAGTCCCTATGACCGGACAGGCGACACGAGGACCGACAGGACCGCGATGACCGAGCGCTCAACCCGTGAGATCTGGCTGCGAATCCATGAATCCGGCAACGAGTCCGGCCTCGTTTGCTTGACCGACGAGGCAGTACTCGGACGAGACTTTCGTTGCGATGTGGTCGTTCACGATGATGAGGCGTCGCGGATGCACGCACGTTTGACGCCAGGGCCCGGGTACGACTGGACGCTGACCGATCTGGCGACGACCAACGGAACGTTCGTCAACAACGAGCGAATCGTCGGCCCGGCCCAGGTCGGAATCGGTGATGTGATACGAGTGGGCCGGGCGACGTGCACCGTGGTGCCGGCAGACCGGTAGGGGTCAGCCTTTTTGGCGGGCGGACGACTCGAACGTTGCGGTTAGGCGGCCGAATGAAACGTGCGAGCCCGGCATCAACGGCACTGACTGCTCGGGGGTGAGTCTGTCCCACTGCTGGCGGTCGTTGGACCAGATGAAGGTTCCGTTGGTCGAGCCATGGTCGACGATATGGACGTCCCAGTCGATAGCGCGGATCTCGGCGTGGACCCGAGAGATGGTATTACCCGGATCAATCAGTGTCACTCCCTGGGCGCGCCCAGCACGGACCTCGGCATCGTCGTCGGGGTCTCGACCGAAGACCAAGCTGGTGATCAGCGTGTGATAGGTGCCGTCGCTCATCACCAAGACGCCCAGCGGGGGTCGAACGTCTTCGGTCAGGATGAAGCTCGTCTGGTGCATTGCGATTCCACAGGTCGCGCAGAAGCGGGTTCGTGGATCGTTGAAGTGGGCGCGAGCGCACACGAGTCCCTTGACTTTGACCGGCTGGGGCCCCGCCGCTGCGACAGGCGCTGGCGACGGATTTGGAGTTGCGGCGGGTGCCGGTGCGGGCACCGGAGCGGGTGCGGGTGCGGG